>WFOJ01000036.1 GCA_015488125.1 Mariprofundaceae bacterium | reverse complement strand
CAATGCCTGTTCAAGCTGCGCAAGCCTTGTCTGCTGCTGGATCATCACGTCGTTCAGTTCTTCAATCATACGCTCCTGATAGGCCGAGCGCAGTTCCAGTTCGTCCAGCCGTCGGTTTACGTCCACAGTTGTTGATCCTTCAATGCCTGCCTAAACCGACGCAAGGCGCGACCACGATGCGAGACGCTGGCTTTTTCTTCGGCACTGGCGCGGGCAAAGCTTTTGCCCAGCGCCGGACTAAAAAACAGAGGGTCATAGCCAAAGCCTTGCGCGCCATCGTGTTGCTCAAGAATATAGCCATCGCTTTGCCCTGAAACCTCAATCAGCACCTGGCCATCCGCATTGGCAAGACAAAGATGGCAAACAAAATGCGCCTGTCGCGCTTTTAAGCCATGCATGACATGCAGCAAACGCGCATTATTGGCTGCGTCATCGGCGTTTTCACCGGCAAAGCGTGCAGAACAGACACCGGGCGCGCCACCTAAGGCATCCACGCACAGGCCGGAATCATCCGCCAGCGCCAGCGCCTGATTGGCGCGGGCAAAGGCCACAGCCTTTTTGCGGGCGTTGGCGGCAAAGGTTTCGCCATCTTCGGTCACATCCACATGGATAGTGGCAGCCGCATCCACCACCTCGATGGAACTACCTTGCAGGCAGGCGATGATTTCCTTGCGTTTGTTGGCATTATTGCTGGCAATCACCAAACGCATCAGGCCACCGCTACGCCATTGTCCAGCGCTGCGTTTTGCGCTTCCATCAGTTGTTGCACGCCCTGGTCAGCCAGTGTTTTCAACTGCATGAAGGTTTCCCATGGCACGGGGCGTTCTTCTGCTGTGGCCTGCACCTCAATCATACCCTGATCGCTGATCACGAAATTGGCATCCATGGTCGCCTGAGAGTCTTCGCTATATTCCAGATCAAGCAATGGCTGCTCCTGAACAATACCGCAACTGATGGCCGCCAGTTGCCCATGCAAAGGGTCTTCGTCGATACTGCCTTCACCCAGCATGCGGTTTACAGCCAGCCGCAAGGCCAGCCAGCCGCCGGTAATGGCCGCCGTGCGGGTGCCGCCATCGGCCTGCAAGACATCGCAATCAATGGTAATGGTATGACGCCCCAGGGCATCCAGATGGGTAACGGCGCGCAGCGAACGGCCAATCAGGCGCTGAATTTCCACCGTGCGTCCTTCCTGTTTGCCACGTGCTGCCTCACGATTGCCGCGTGTGTGGGTAGCGCGTGGCAACATGCCATATTCCGCCGTTACCCAGCCTTGTTCCGTATGGCGCAGGAAAGGAGGCTGTTTGGCCTCGACGCTGGCCGTGCAAAGCACGCGGGTATGGCCGAAGCTGATCAGTACGGAGCCTTCGGCGTAGCGGTTAACATCGGTTTCTATGCGCAGCGGGCGCAATGCATCGGCGGCGCGTTGCTGGCGCAGCAAGGGTTGAGTGTTCATAATACCTCGTTGGCTCGAGCAGCCAGATATGAATATTTACTGGTTTTGCGTATGATATGGAGCAGGTTGCGTCGTATATTCAGAACTCAACCTGCCACAAACGCCAGCCGTCATCCGTGCGGCCTGCTTTGTGGCCCCGGTTGGAATGAAAAATGATATGGTGTTCATCTTTCCACGCCGGGCCGCCATCGGAAGCGCGGTGGGAAAAGGTCAGGCGTGTGGTTTTGCCACTGGCAAGATCCATCATATACAGCGAGGTGTGGCGCACATTGCCATCGCTGTCACGGTTGGAGATAAAAGCCAGTTTGCTGCCATCCGGGCTAAAGGCTGGCTCATATTCGCCTTGCGGGGTATCCGTCAGGCGGCGCAAATCACTGCCGTCGATGTTTTGCATCCACAAATCATAGTTACCCTGTTGTTCGCGAACAAAAACAATGCGCTTGCCATCCGGTGAAATCGCGCCATCAAAAGCATTGGGAATCATGGCCAACTGGCCATTCTGGCGATCAAAGGTGAACAACACAGGCGGCTGATAGTGGTTTTTGGTGCCGCTTGCATTATCACGATAGGCATCCT
>WFOJ01000035.1 GCA_015488125.1 Mariprofundaceae bacterium | reverse complement strand
TTCTGTCAACAACACGATAAACGAGAAAGAGGACAACAGGTGCGCCTCCTTACCAATCTGACAAAGTCAAAACAGGGCTATTGCATATTTTTTGTGCAGGGATCATAATGTGCCCGATCGGAGCTTAATTCGTACAATGAGTTATTCGTGGAGATAGCACAATCATGGTTAATATCCCGGAACAGTTGCAACAAGCGGCAAATGCGTTTTTGCACGCAGGCTCATCGGAGCAGGCGGCGGCATGCTATCTGAAACTTTCCTCCTATTATGCGGCAACGGGTGAAGTTGACAAAGCCATGGATGTGGTTGAGTTCTTCTACGAAAACCTGCAACCGCGCAACAGCCCGCATCGCATCCAGCTATGCCGTCAGGCAATGGCCAGTGGTTGTAGTAAAGAAGAAGCCATGCACTTCATCGGTGATATGGAACAACAATTATTGAATCTGCATCAAAACTCAATACTCAGATACCTGGATCAGGCAACCTTCTATCGCCTGTTATCTTCACTGCGATGCAGAACCTTCAGCGATGGTGAATGCATCGCCAGAAGCGGGGAAAAGGCAAGCGATCTGTATATCGTCGCCTGCGGTGGTTTGCTTCCAAAGGTACAGGATAGCAATGATTGCTGGCACGACATGGCCATCATTGGTTCAGGTGGCATCAGTGGTGAAACAGCGTTTTTTACAGGGCAAAAAATACGCACGGCAGACCTTGTGGCAGTGGGAACTACGCAGATTTGCATGCTGTGTTATGATGTGCTGAAAGCGTTGTTGGCACAATCACCAGTATTTGAGGCGGAACTAAAGAAACAATACGCTGCTCATATGCCTGAACGCCAGTTGGCTACCACGCCCTTCTTCAGCCCCTTGCCAGCGGAGGAACGGCGAGCGATCGCCGAGCAATTGGAGCTTGTCCACTGCGCTGCCGGCACAACGCTGTTTACCTTCGGTGAACAGACGAAACTGGGGTTGTACGTCGTTGTTGCCGGTTGGCTTAGCGTCAACACCATGGTGAACGGAGACGAGCAGTACCTGTACACGGCCAACCCTGGCCATCTTCTGGGTGAGAAGGGCTTTCTGGAACGTAGTCGCCAATACACGATCAGGGCGGTTTCAGACGCGCAGTTGCTCTACTGGCCGGAAGAAGCCTGCCAGGAATACATGCAATATCACGATGATTTTCGCTATATGCTGGCGGAGCGTGCCTTGCAGTAGCCTGTGCGTTGATCAGGGAAGCATCAAATGCGCACAGGGCGATGCGCAGCAGTCACCAGCTGATCGCCCCGTCAGCCGGTGGCTGCTGTGGCGCTTGCTGCCGCTGATAAAGGAACTTGCGTCGCAACAGGCCGCCGGGGTCATCCGGCACGCGACGGATGAACTGTTCATAACGCTGCGCTGCTTCCAATGCTTCCTTGCTCGGTGGAGCATCTGCACCGGGAACAGGCGGCAGCCCTTGTAAGGGTTGTTCGGGAGCAGCCTTCTTGCCCCTGGCCGTCGCCAACGCCGCCTTGTCTCCCTCCTTCGTCTTTCCGTCCGTTGCCTCTTGCCCGCTTTCCTCTGTCATCTGTTGTTTTTGCTGGTCTTTCCTGGCCTGCGCTCTCATCTCTTCAGCCTCTTGCCCGCGTCGCCCCCCGCCTGTACTGCCAGTTCCCCGCTTGCCATCTTCCGTCTTCTGTCCTCCGTCTTCTGCCTTCTGCCCTATGCCTTCTGCGCTCTGCCTGCCGTCTCCTTCCTTCTGCCCTCTGCCCTCTGTCCTCCGTTCTCTGCCCTCCGTCCTCTGCCTTCCGTCCTCTGCCCTCTGCATAAGCTGCTCCCGGTTATAGCGGGCATCTTCATGATGCGGATTCAGCGCCAGCGCCGCATCATAGGCTTTGATAGCCGCTTGTATTTTACCCAGACGCGCCAGCGCATTCCCCCGGTTGTAGTGCGCATCCGCCGTATGGATGCCCTGCAACAGGCGCGCCGCTTCAGCATAGTGACCAGCCCGATACGCTGCCGTGGCTTTCCACTCCCTGTCCTTAAAACGCGCTGCTGCTTCGGCATAGCGATCCTGCTGCATGAGCTGCATGCCCTGTTGATCCGCATTGCGGAACCAGTCTTGCCATGTAGCGGCCTGTGCATCCGGTGGCTGTACGGTTGCCAGCAGCAGCCACAGGCCATACAACCAGCCTCGCCGAAAGGCCAGCGCCACCACTGGCAACAGCAGCAAAATTAACCATGGGCCATCCTCACGCCATTGATCATGCATGCGCTGCTGCGCTTTCAGATGATGATCCAGCGTCGTGTGTTGCTGCCACTGCTGTTGCAATGCCTGAATATCACCATCATCCAGCCGGAGTTGGCGAAACAGGCCGCCGCCAGCGGCAGCAACAGCCGAAAAGCTTTTTATATCAAGCTTTGGTACCACAATCTTCCCGGCGCGATCATGCAAAAAGCCGCCGGATGGCAGGGGCACAGGCGCGCCCGCAGGCGTACCAACGGCCAGCAGGGATAAGGCGTGACCCTGTTGACGCACCCTGATTGCTGCCTGGTGGACGGCATCGGCGCTTACATCATCGCCTATCAGCAATAGTTCGCCATGGCCAACAGCGGCCTGCCTTAACAAGGCCAGTGCCTTGTCGATCGCCTGTTCAGGATGGTTGCCCTGTACAGGCATGATGTCAGTACTCAGGCTTTGTAACTGCGCCTCAATCGTCGCCGTGTCATCGGTTAGCGGTGTCACAATGTGCGCATCACCAGCAAACACGACCAGTGCCATCTGCCCTTCCTTGTGCGCCCGCAGCACATCGCGTAATTTTTGTTTGGCTCTGGCCAGGCGTGAGGGTTTGAGGTCCTGCGCATCCATGGATCGCGATAAATCAAGCATCACCACGACGGCGCTTTGTTGTTGAAACACAGGCTGCTTCAGCCGTTGCCACGCCGGACCAGCCAGCGCCAGCAGCAATAAACTGCCTGCGATGGCCAGCAGCCACCACCAGCCGGGTCGATGTTCCTGTGTCTTATCATCCATGAGCAGGTATTGCAGTAGTGCAGGGTCGCAGCAGCGTTGCCAGCCTTGCGCGGATGCCTGACGACGGTAGCAATAAAAGCATAATATCCACCATAACGGCATAGCCAGCAAGCACCAGGGACGCAATAAATGCAGCGTTGTGCCATCCACGGTCATCACGTCCGTTGTCGTAGCCAGAACACAAGCAGCGCCAGCGCCATGGCCAGTGACAGGGGCCATACATACAGCGCATGCACGGGGCGAAACAGGCGTTGATCGCGCTCCAGTGGCTCCAGCTGGTCGATTTGCTGATAAATGCGTTCGAATTGCGCCGTGTCCATGGCGCGAAAATACTTGCCACCGGTTCGCTCGGCAATTGCCTGTAGGGTGCCCTCGTCCAGATCACGGGAGGGATTGATGCGGCGTGAGCCAAACAGCGAGGGCACCAGCATTTCACTGGCGCCGATGCCGATAGTATAGATACGAATGCCCTTTTGCGCCGCTATATCAGCTACCTCCAACGGTTTCAGCTCCCCTGCCGTATTGACGCCATCAGTCAATAAAATCAATACCTTTTGCGTGTCCTTTTGCTGTGTCATACGCTTGAGCGCCAGCCCCATGGCATCGCCGATAGCTGTTTCTCTGCCGGCAAGGCCGATGGCGGATTCCTGCAACAGGGTGTTGACGGTTGTAACATCGAAGGTCAGTGGAGCCTGCACATAAGCGCGTGAACCAAATAGAATCAGGCCGATGCGATCGCCTTTACGACGACGGATAAAATCGCCCGCCACCGCCTTGGTCGCTGTTAAACGATCCACCGTCTGGCCATGCAGCATAAAATCCTGAATTTGCATACTGCCGGAAAGATCCACCGCCATCATCAGGTCACGACCACTGAGCGACAATTGCATAGCTTCGCCCACCCAGACGGGGCGTGCCGCCGCCGCTACCAGCAAGGCCCAGGCCAGCCAGGCCAGCGCCAGTTGCCAGTTCCGATGACGAACTGCGCCACGGGCAAGCTGCTCGTTCTCCTGCAACACATAATCCCCGGCAAAGGGAATATACAGCGCTGCCGTCTGCCGTCTGGCTGGCGGTAAAACACGGCGATACAGCCAGGGCAGTGGCAACAGCACAAACGCCCAGGCCCATTGCCACGTCAGCCCTGTCAGCCATGACCAGCCGTATTCCATCAGTGGGAATACACCATCTGCCTACTCCGCCAGCCAGCGATCAAGTTCGCCGCGCTCTTCCAGCGCAAACAAATCATCACAGCCACCAACATGCCGCCGGTTGATAAAAATCTGCGGAATGGTGCGTGCGCCGGGCGCACGTTCGGCCATTTCCTGCCGTCGCTGCGGCTCTTTTTGCACATTGTACTCGGTAAAAGCCACCGATTTTTTCTTCAGCAAGGCTTTGGCCCGCATGCAATACGGGCAATAATCCCCTGAATACACTTCTACAACTGCCATTTTACTACTCCTTAAGCATACTTAGCTGACACCATCATCAGGTGTATGCGCCAGCGACCAGGCATATGCCGCCACGCCCTGCCGCCGCAAACAACAGGCGGCGTAATGCATGGTCGAGCCGGTGGTGATAATATCATCCACCAGCCAGATGCGTCGATAGTCGTCCAGCGCTGGCCGATAGTCGTCGCACAGAGCGAAGGCCTTACGCATATTGCGCCGTCGGGCGCTGGCTGAAAGCGCCGACTGCCGCTGCTGCTTACCCTGACGCAACAACCAGCGCCACTGCCACGAACAGCCACACAGCCTGGCTAGTTGCCGACATAATGCAGCCGTATGATGCATGCCATGCTGCCGCGTCCGCGCCAGCGGCGCAGGGATCGGCAGCAATAAATCATCGGCTGTGATTTGCTGACGCACAGCCGTTTCTGCCACCTGCAACAGGGCCAGCACGGCTGCATCCCAGCCATGTAATTTCCACGCCAGAATAGCCTGGCGCACGCTGCCCCGGTACTGAAACAGGCTGACCGTCGAGACCTGTGCCGGTGGCCGACGCAGGCAGCGGCCACACAGCACCTGCCCATCAAGTGGCAACACTGCCCCGCAACGCTGGCAATGCCGAGGTGGCCAGAGATGGATGCCTGTCAGGCAGGCCGTACAACACGGCAGGGCGGCGCTATCTGCATCACGCTCAAGAGGGCAAGCACAAAAGACGCAGGCAGGCGGAAACAGCATCCCGCGCAGGCGCTGACAAGCGGTGGGAAAAGCTTGCCACAAGGTGGTTGACAGCATCGACATGGGCACAAGCATGCCCTCATGGAGAACACAGACAAGCCCTGCTGGTGGGCAGATGTTGCGCCATCACGGCGGCGGCATTTTTATCATAGCCGACAGGATGGCAAGTGGCTGATCATGGCCGGCCAGCGCCTGCACAACTTCGCCAGCAATGATTATCTTGGCCTGCGTCAGCATCCTGACGTGCTTGCCAGTGCCCGTCAGGGCCTGGAAGATTATGGCCTTGGCGCTGCGGCCTCGCGTTATATCACGGGTGATGCCCCGGTTTTTCATGAGCTGGAAGCGGCGCTGGCACGCTGGAAGGGCACCGAGCGGGCGCTGCTGCTTGGCTCTGGCATGCTGGCCAATATCGGCATGTTGCAGGCCATGGCGGATCGTCATTGTGAGGTGTTTGCCGATAAACTGAATCATGCTTCCCTGATCGACGGTGTCCGGCTCAGTGGCGCCCGGCTGCGCCGCTATGCGCACCGTGATCTGAGGCAACTGGCGAAGATGCTGGCAAGCAGCCGCTGTTCCCGGCGGCTGATTGTCAGCGATGGTGTATTCAGCATGGATGGCGACGAAGCCGATGTTGCCGCTTTGTTGCAACTGGCTGAACAACACCAGGCCTGGCTGATTCTTGACGATGCCCACGGCAATGGCTGCTTAGGCCCGGCTGGCGCCTCGCTAACAGCGCTGGCTGGTGTACAGGGACACCCGCGATTGATTGAAGTCGGCACCTTTGGCAAGGCCTTTGGCGGCTACGGGGCTTTCGTGCTGGCCTCTTCGGCGATTATTGAGGGCCTGATGCAGCGCCTGCGCACAGCTATCTATTCCACCGCACTGCCACCCATGATGGCCTGCGCCATGCTGACGGCATTGCAACTGATTCAGCGCGGGGAATTGCAACACAGCCTGCAACAGAGCATCACCTATTTTCGCCAACTCACCGCCGACCTGCCACTATTGCCTTCACGCACACCTGTTCAGGCGCTGGTCATCGGTGATGACGATGCTACATTAGCTGCCGCCAGACAATTGCAGGCAGCGGGCTTTTTCGTCCCGGCGATCCGGCCACCGACGGTACCCGAAGGCAGCGCGCGCCTGCGCATCACGCTTTCGGCACAACAATCAGCCGACGATATTGCTGCGCTGGCCAAAATGCTTCACACACTGGAGATCAACTAATGGACGTTGCTGCAATTGCTGCCACTGGCGGACGCTGGCTTGAAGAACTGCATGAGCGCTGGCTGCGCGATCCACAGCAGGTGCCTGAATACTGGCGTGACTGGTTCACCCGATATGCCGACAGCAAAGAACCGGCCACAGCCGTGCCATCAAGCATTGCCCGTCACATGCGCACGCGCCGACAGCAAGCGGCAGCCCCTGTGTTGCGTAACGAATATGATGGCGTGGAATACCCTTCCCGTGCCATTTATCTGGTGCATGCCTGGCGTGTACACGGTCACACCCAGGCTCGTCTTGACCCGTTGGGTATGACCCCACCCGCCCATCGTCCTGAGCTGGAGCTGGCGTTTTACGGCCTGGACGAAACAGATCTGCCCCGCCATTTTCCGGCTGGTGATTTGCCCGGCGAAGCCAGCCGACCGCTGGGCGACATCCTTGAACACCTGCGTCAGACCTATGCTGGTCACATCGGCCCGGAACTGATGCATTTGAGCCACTCCGCCCCCAAGCACTGGCTGTATGAGCAATTAGAACGCTGCCACAGCCAGCCCCATTTCGATCAACAGACACGCCAGATGATTTATGAGCGTTTGATGCGCGCTGAGGAGCTCGAGCATTTTCTGCACACCCGCTACATGGGGCAAAAACGTTTTTCCCTTGAAGGCAGTGAAAGCCTGATCCCCATGCTGACGCTGATGATTCAGCGAAGTGGTGAGCGTGGTATCCGTGAGATTATTCTGGGCATGGCACACAGGGGGCGGCTGAACGTGCTGGCCAATGTACTGGGAAAAAACCTGCAGGATATTTTTGCCGAGTTTAATGGCGCAACAGTGACGGAGGCCGTAGGTCAGGGTGATGTCAAATATCATATGGGTTTTTCTTCGGATATTAAGACGCCCGGCGGCACCGTGCATCTGTCACTGGCCTTTAACCCCTCGCATCTGGAAGTTATTTCGCCGACGGTGATGGGCAGCGTCCGCGCTCGCCAGTGCCGCCGCAAAGATCACGAACGGCGGCAGGTGATGGGCGTGCTGATTCACGGCGATGCCGCTTTTTCCGGTCAGGGCGTGGTTGCCGAAAGCCTGAACCTTGGCGGCCTGCCTGGCTATAAAACGGGCGGCACCATTCATATCGTCATCAATAATCAGATTGGCTTTACCACCAATCCCTTTGACTCTCGTTCAACGCTGTATTGCACCGATATTGCCAAAATGGTGCAGGCTCCCATTCTGCATGTGAATGGGGATGACCCTGAAGCCTGCTGTCTGGCCATGGATCTGGCCCTGCAATACCGGCTGCGGTTTCGCAGTGATATTGTGATTGATCTGGTCTCCTATCGTCGTCATGGTCACAACGAAGCGGATGCGCCGGAAGTGACGCAACCACTGATGTATCAGCGCATTGCCAATCATCCAACAACACTGACGCTGTATGAACAACAACTGGCAGCAGAAGGCTTATTATCGCCGCAGGAAGCGGCGCAACAGCGGCAGCAATACCGTGATTGCCTGCAACGCATGTATCGCAGTGATGGTCTGGAGCCGCATGCCGTCAATTCGCTGCAAGGTCGCTGGCAAGGCTATCTGCGCACCCTGGATCAAGAACCGGAAACGGCCGTCAGCGCCGATGTATTGGCGAAACTGGTGCGGCAGGTGCACGTATTACCGGAAGATTTTCATCCGGCCAAACAGGTGGCCCGCATTTATGCCAACCGTATCCGCATGATGGACGGCGAAACGCCGGTGGACTGGGGCTGTGCCGAAACCATGGCTTATGCCACGCTGGTCAACGAAGGTGGCTGGGTACGCCTTTCCGGTCAGGATTCCGGGCGGGGCACCTTTTTTCATCGTCATGCGATTATTTACGATCAACAGGACGGCCACAGCCTGATGCCCCTGAAAAATGTTGAGCGTGGTGCCATGAGCCATTTTCTGGTGGTGGATAGCATGCTTTCGGAAATGGCCGTCCTCGGCTTTGAATATGGCTATGCTGTTGCCGAACCCCGGGCGCTGGTCATCTGGGAAGCGCAGTACGGCGATTTTGCCAATAATGCGCAGGTGATTATTGATCAGTTTATTGCGGCAGGCGAAAGCAAATGGCAACGCATGTGCGGCATGGTGCTATGGCTGCCGCATGGCTATGAAGGTCAGGGTGCAGAACACTCATCGGCCCGTCTGGAACGCTATCTGCAATTGTGTGCGGAAGAGAATATGCAGGTGGTCTATCCCACCACGCCTGCCCAGTTATTCCACCTGTTGCGTCGCCAGTTGCGCATGCGCATGCGCAAGCCACTGATTCTGATGGGGCCGAAAAGCCTGCTGCGCAACAAGGCATCCTACTCCTCGCTTGATGCTTTTACCCATGGTCGCTTTCAGGCGCTGATTCCCGAAAGCAGCACTGACATCGCGCCAGCGCAGTGCCGGATGGTGATTCTTTGCACCGGCAAGGTTTATTACGATTTGCTGGCCGCCCGCGACAGCGCCAGCCGCCACGATATTGCCATTATTCGCATTGAACGACTCTACCCCTTTCCCCGTGAAGCCCTGCGCCAGCAACTGCGCCAGTATCCGCCTTCCTGCCGCGTTCGCTGGGTGCAGGAAGAACCGGTGAATCAGGGAGCGTGGTACCAGATCCGCCACCATCTACAGGCCTGCCTCGGCGAAAAACAACATCTGAGCCGTGTTTCCCGTCCTGCTGCCGCCGCTCCCGCTGTTGGTTCGGCCAGTCGCCATCAGCAACAGCAACAGCAACTCACAGAAGCGGCGCTGACATACTGACCGGAAAAGGATCGCCTGCCATTGTCAAAGCACAGGCGGAGTCTATCCTGCCGCCCGTCATGAGTGTCTCGCAATTAAACGCACAACAATATGAAGCTGTCCATTATCGTGGCGGACCATTGCTGGTGCTGGCTGGCGCGGGGTCGGGCAAAACGCGGGTGATTACCGAGCGCATTGCCACCCTGGTCGAACGGCATGTGCCGGAAGACGCCATCACCGCCGTCACTTTCACCAACAAGGCGGCAAAAGAAATGCGTGAGCGACTCAAGCATCGTCTGGGCGATCCGGCACGACGCTTGCGTATCTGCACCTTTCACGCTCTGGGGCTGAATATGCTGCGTCAGCATGCCGGTTTGCTGGGCCGTCGTGAAGGACTGACGGTGTTTACGGGGTCCGAGCAACGCTCGGCCATGCGTTCCGTACTGGCGGATTTGCAACTCAGTGCAGACAACGATCAGATCAACCGCGTCTTGCAACAGGTGTCATTGCTGAAAAACGGTATGCTGGAGCAGGCAGATCAGCACATCACCAACATCCGCGAGCGCTATGATGCCCTGCTGGCGCGTATGAATGCCGTGGATTTCGACGATCTGATGGTGTTGCCGATTACTCTGTTGCGTGAGCATGATACGGTGCGCAATATCTGGCGCGCCCGCTCGCGTCATTTCCTGATTGATGAATATCAGGATTCCAGCCGCGTGCAGTATGAACTGGTGCGTCTGCTGGCACCGGCAGACAGCAATCTGACGGTAGTGGGTGATGATGACCAGTCCATTTACGGCTGGCGTGGCGCGGAGGTGCGCAACCTGTTTCAGCTCGACCGCGATTACCCGAAGCTGCATGTGATTCGCCTGGAAGAAAACTACCGTTCCACCACGTCGATTTTGATGGCTGCCAACCGCCTGATCGCCCATAACCGCGAACGGCTTGGCAAAACGTTGCGCTCCAATCTCGGTATTGGCAAGACTGTGCGCATCTGGTGTTGTCCCGATCCTGACGAGGATGGCCGGCGCATTGCCGGGGATATCAAGGCACGGCGGGCTGTCGGCGATGCCAAAGGCTGGGACGACTTCTGTATTCTTTACCGTGCCTCCTACCAGTCGCGCCCTGTTGAACTGGCGCTGCGTGAGGCAGGCATTCCCTATCACGTCAGCGGTGGTCTGTCGTTTTTTGATCGGGCGGAAATTCAGGACTGCCTTGCCTATTTGCGCCTGCTGGTCAATCCGGCAGATGATCTGGCCTTTATGCGTGCCATTGCCCGGCCACGCCGGGGCGTGGGCGACAAGGCGCTGGGGCAATTGGCGGATTTTGCCTGGGCACAGCATTGCTCCCTGCTCGAAGCCTGTACGCACGACGCCCTGGAGCATCGCCTGCAACCCGTGCTGAGGGAGTTTGGCCTGATGCTCGGCACGCTTGAGCATATGTTTACGCACAACGAGCCTGATGATGCCTTTGATGCCCTGCTCGAACGCAGTGGTCTGGAAGAGCTGATTCGTCGTGAATCTGATGATGAACAACTGACAGAACGCCGCCTGGCCAATCTTCAGGAACTGCGCCGCTGGTGGTTGCGCTGCGCCGACGATGGCATGGCGCTGGCGGATTTTTTGCAACAACTCAGCCTGATTGCCGACCGCGATGAAGACGAACCCGAGGGGCAGGTGCGCCTGATGACGGTGCATGCTGCCAAAGGGCTGGAGTTTGACCACGTCTATATTACCGGCGTGGAAGATGGCGTGTTCCCCCACAAAAATGCCCTGGAAGAAAACCGTATGGAAGAAGAACGTCGATTGATGTATGTCGCCATGACGCGCGCCCGTTTTCGCCTGACCATCAGTCATATTCGCAGTCGTCGTCGTTTTGGCAAGGAAGAAAAAAGCGCGCCTTCTCCTTTTTTGAAAGAACTGGATGGCGAGCATGTGCGCCGGGTGGATGAAGATCATCACTCCGAAGAAGCCAGAGAGGAGGCAGAAGCCCATATGGCCGCCATGCGCGATGCCCTGGCTCGCTTTGCCAAAACCTGAGTTATTACTGAAGTGCCTGTTGAACGGGCAGAGGAATGCTGGTAAGCATCCCCTGCACTGGCCAGCCTGCTGTCTCGGCGTATTGTCGTAGCTGTTGAATGCGGTTGCCGGTGAGGGGGTGAGAACTCAGCCATTCATGATGCAGCAGGGGGTCATCTTCCCTTGCCAGCACATCAAATAATTCAACTGCCCCGGCAATATGACCATAATTGACGGCTAACGCCTGAAGCGCCTCCCTGTCAGCCTCCTGCTCTTGCTGGCGGCTGAAATGCAACACCGTCATCAATCCTGCCTGCCCAACCATATCCCCCGCCAGAGAGATGCCCGTACCAGTGTTGATCAGTGAGATGGCCATCGCCAGGGTAAAGCCCCGCCCCATGGCGCGAATCGGGTGACGATGATGAATATGCGCCACCTCGTGCGCCAATAGCATAACAATAGCATCTTCGCTTGATAGATGCCGCAGCAGGCCTTCATAAACAATAATATGCCCGCCCAGCGTGGCCATGGCATTGACTGTGGGTTCACGCACAAAATGAATGTGCAGATGGATGTTGCCGGGCAGGCCGGTAGCCTTGCCTGCGCGCTCGGCCAGTTGTTGCAAATATGGCTGTACCGGTTCCTGTTCACTTCCGGCAATATCAGCGAACGATGCGGCTAACTGCGTCTCCGCCTCAAAGGGAATGTATTGCACCAGTCTGTCGGCAAACCAGCCGAGCAACAGAATAAGCAGCACGGCCATGAGCAACAAACCACCGGCAAGGATAGCAAACTCCTTCAGCGGGTGCGCACCACTGGTATTGATACCCTCGGCTGGCTGCGGATTGCTGTATTGCAACTTAACGTCTGGGAATCAGCGCCGTGCCATAAGCCAGCACTTCCACTGAGCCAATGCTCTGCTGGCGACCCTTGTAGAGCGAAGATGTTTCCAGCTTGATATTGCAGATCATCCTGGCTCCCATGCCCTGCGCCTGTTCAGCCATGCGCAGGCGGGCCTCACGACGTGCCCGCTCCAGCAATGTTTCATAGGCGCTCATCCGACCACCGAACAGGTTGCGCAAAGCGGCCAGCGTACGCTTGAAATAATCCACGGAAACAACGACGCTGCCGCAGACCAGTTGATTGTCTGTGCCAGGTAATGGTGGCAACTCACGGCTGGAGACCATGATCAGTTCCTGCATGGCATGTTCCCGCTGCATAATGGAGCGGTAATGGCGCTGTTCGTTATAATGACCAAAGCCATAGCCCAGCAGCAGCAGGGTAAGGAAAACAAGCAAATCAAGCATGATAATCCTCCAGTACCACAGCAGTGCCATAGGCAAACAGCTCCGCCGCTCCCTGAGAAATGGATGACGTGGAAAAGCGGATATTCAGCACGGCATTGGCATTGATTGACTTGGCCTGTTTAACCATACGCTCAATCGCTTCCTCACGGGATTCCTGCAATAACTCCGTATAACCTTTCAGTTCGCCGCCAAAAATATTTTTGAAGCTGGCCATCAGATCGCGCCCGACATGCTTGGCGCGTACCGTGCTGCCGGTAACCACGCCCAGATGCCTGACAATCCGCTTGCCTGAAACCTGTTCCATATTACTGAGAATCATATTCACCTCCTTCACT
>WFOJ01000034.1 GCA_015488125.1 Mariprofundaceae bacterium | reverse complement strand
GCGAATACGAAGGCTAACAACCAGCGAAACGCACTTGCACCCTGCCTGAATATCGCGGCAAGCACCATCAGCCAGGCGCACACATTGAGGATGGCCAGCACGTTGCCATTGCCAAAGGGGCCACCGGGTTTGATCTGCTCAATCGTTGTCAATGCCCAGCGTCCCCAGCGAATGGCTGCACCATCGGTGAGTCCACTCCAGACGATCAGCGCCAGCAGGGAAAAGAGCAAGGCAGCAATGCAATATGCCACAGGCAGTAAGCGAAAACCCGCAAAAGGACGAAGCGTTCCAGCCAGAAACACCAGCCAGGCGGCAAAGCTGACGATGGTCAGCGCATTGAACTCAGCCGAGGCAATCAGCCAGCCTGCCAGCAATAAGGCCAACAACAACGCATGATCAGGCGCAAGGCGAACATCGCGTTGCTGCGAGGCAAAACAAAACAGCAGCCAGAGAAAGAACAGCAGCGTACAATTGTAAAAGGGAAGAAGCGTGGGGTTTAACAAATACGGCTGAAATACTGGCGATAACAACGCCAGTATCATCAGCATACAAGTGATCAGAGAGAGCGCTCGATTATGCAATAGCGTTGTTCATAGGCACGATATGGTCGATACTCACCAGGCCTTCCACGAGGCGAGATCAACTGCTGTTGTGGATGCCGGCACCAGTGTCGTATCCATGGGCGTAACAGTGGATATCACATAGCGCACGGTATTATCCCGTTCAACTTCCATGGCTACCAGGCGATCACCGGTAATGCAGCGTGCAGCCACAATCGCCGTACCGTTGTTATTACCCGTTTTGGCAATAGCATCAACATTGGCCGATAGTGCAACGGTAACCGTGTAACTTTTGTTGCCCTGGGTAAAAGTTTTTTGTACCAGTCTATTAGCATTGATGTCGGCAAGTGTAAAAGGGATATATTGCTGATAGGTATCGTACCAGGTCAATTCATGCAAGGTGAGGTTTTTAACATCGCTTAACGCCGCTGTATTGGCTGCTTTGGTTCGGTAAGCCGCCAGTCCCGGCAGCGCCAAAGCAATCAAAATTCCCAAAATTGTTACCACCATCATCAGTTCAACCAGGGTGAATCCCCGCACAGCCTTCCCTTGCATATCAGTGCTCCTCTAAGTTCTGAGATTTCAGCCTGGCGATTCGCTGCTCAATATAGTCATGATATTCTTTTGGTAGCAAGCGGCGCATATACTCCAGAAAGGCGATACCCTCCTGTTTGCCCCCCTTCTCTCCAGCGAGAAACTTTGCCGCCAGGCCAAGTGCCAGCGGTGGCGCACCGGGACGTGTGGCACTAAGCTGCAACAGCCTAACAGCCAGTCTATCATCATTTAGCAAGTTGTGTGCCAAAAAACCCGCCAGAAACGGTGGCTCCCAATCCCAGTTTCGATGATGCGCGCCGCGCTCGGTTAGTAAAATCACCTTTCGCGTATATTCTGGCACGAACCCGGTAATACCGATCGCTAATCGATACACATCCCAGAACCATGGATCAAAGCGCTGCGCCTGATCAATATAATTAAACAGGTATTCATAGGCTCGCATTTTTTCCTGTTGCGAAAGCTGGCGACTGCTGACTTCATAAAATAATGTTGAAAATGCGACGATATTATAATCAGCAGCCAACCCCGGTGCAGGGCCTGCGGCCACCGACTGAACAAGAAAAGCCGACGGTGCCTGGCTGGTTAAATGAGCGGTGGCGGAGTACACCGACATGTAGTGCCGACTTAGCACATGCAGACTGACACCTGCACACAGCACGAACACGGCAGCAATCAGGCTCCGCTTTTGCATCACAGATCTCTTCTGGCAAATATCAACAAACATGCCATCAGCATGATGAGAACATATCCCAAATGTCCAAGAAAATGTAATAACAGCATGGTGTAATCCGTCGCCTGTCCGTGCAGTTCAGCCAAAATAAACTGGCCGGCATTCATTTCCGGCAGCAACCAGGCAATGCCATGCACCAATGCAACAATCCACGCCGGCACTCCCTCCATCAGGAAGGGGTTTTTCATGGCTTCCAACACAGGTGGCATGATCCAAAACAGGGCGCAGGCAGCAATGGAAAACAGCAATAACTCGGCAAAACCCGTGGCCCAGGCGGCGATAAAGAAAACTGCCGCCAGCAGAGTCATACTTTGATAACAAGCGGTACCGGCAATCAGTAGCCCTGTTTCCCAGTCAATACCGTGACGTCGATCCGCTGGCGCATACTCCAGCGCCACAGTAATCAGGGTTTCACTGCCTGCCAACAATACAGCAAAGAGCAACAGCAAAAGCAATGCCGCACCCAAAAAACGCCCCAACACATATTCATTGCGGCTCACTGGTGGCACCAAATAAAAGTAGCACAGACGTCCGCCAATATCCGCTCCCAACATGGGCACAACGGCAATCAGAATCAGTACCATACCCAGCAAATACGATCCCGCTGTCATCACATCCAACTGCACCTTGGTAAGCTCCATTAAAAAAAATTCGGAGAATATCCAGGCTGCCAGGGGGAGTAACGCAGCGGCAGTCAGTGTGATACGCACCACCAGCATGCCCATCAATTCGCGAAACGAATAAAGTGCAAGATTTCTGATGCGCGTCATTGGCTACTCCAGTCACGCAATGCCTGCTCCAGCATGACAACCTCGTCCATATCATGGGATGCCATGGAAAACGTCTGTTTCACCTCCCCCTGATGGATCAACAACACCTTATCCGTGAGGCGTACCAGGTCAGGGACGATATGACTGCAAATCAAAATACCTGCACCAGCCATTTTACGTTTTTTTAGTAATTCAAGCGTCGCTATTCTGCCGATGGCATCCAGGCCGCTCATCGGTTCATCCAGCACGATCAGTCGGGGGGAGCCTGCCAGCGCATAAGCCAGTGCCACCCGCTGACGCAATCCCTTGGACAGCAGACGTATATGCCGCGACATATGCTCCTCGCCCAGTCCGGTTTCAGCCAGTGCCGCGTCAGCCTCGGAAGCTTTTTTTCCTCTGATGCGCAAGGCCAGCGCAACAAAGTTGCGTGGTGTAATATGCTCTGGCATACGGGCAAGTTCAGGTAAAAAGCCAACCTGTGACTCCTCCAGCGCAACGCTTCCTGCACTTTTACGCACCAGGCCAAGCAGGATTTTGATTGTTGTGCTTTTTCCCGCACCGTTGATCCCCAGCAGGCCAACAGCCTCACCTGCTTTTACGTCCAAGTCCAGGCCATGTAGCGCATGCTTGTGTCGATAGTGTTTTTTAATGCCCTGACAATGTAATAAAGCCACATGCACTCTCCTGTTCATGCAAATATACAACAAAAAAGGTGGCCCGAAGGCCACCTTCTTCAAAGCACCAACGCCCCGAATGTCGAGGACAAGGTGTCAGGGAGAATCACGGACAAGTAGTCAACGTAGCCGTCGCAGTCGTTGCAACAGCAGCACTCAGATTCGTACCAGCAGTACCACCCGTCAATTTCTGTACGGTCGGCGTTACATTGGATGCCCAGTAGCACTCATTGCCGGAATTATGCTTGGTTTCCAGGGCATAGGCCTGCGGTTGACCCGTTGTAGCACTGGCCACAAATGCGTCAACAGAAACAGAAAGATTCCACACAGTTGAACCCCATGCGAGGGAGCCAGGTGCGCCGCTGCTCAGGTTACCTGTGGAACTTGCACTGGTCGGATAGGCATTGTTATCCGTGTAGTATGACTCCATCACGGTCACACCGGTTTTGGCATCAGAAGATGCGGCTGAGTTGAAGGCCTTGGTGCGGTACTGAGCGAACTGCGGAATAGCAATCGCTGCCAGAATGCCGATGATGGCCACAACAATCATCAGCTCGATCAGGGTAAAACCCTTTGCTTGCTTGGAGATAGTCATAATCAAACTCCTCTTTGAGAATATGGCCACATTGCATGCAGCTCGCTCTCTCCTAGCAAACACTGTGCCAAACTGTGATACAGGGTGTGAATACACGGTTCTTCCGTGGGCTTATGATCTCTACAGATTCTACAAGTCCTATAAGTCTTATAAGACCTATAGGACTTATAACTATTCAGGCAAGTGCACCCGCACAGCAACTGACCAAAAACGTCAGTTTCCGCACCTGAATTGTCAGCGAATGAGGTGCCGCTGATACAGCGCCGAATCAAATCCCACGATGACCCGCTCGCCATCGACCAGTACCGGGCGTTTGATCATGGTGGGGTTGGCAGCCAGTAACGCCGTGGCTTTTGCTTCATCCAGATCATCCTTGTCGGCGGCATCCAGTTGGCGCCAGGTGAGTCCACGCTTGTTCAGCAGTGTACTCCATGGCACATGCTGCATCCACTGACGAAGCTGATCTTCGCTGACACCTTCTTTTTTTACATTGTGGAACCGATAACTCAGCTGATGGGCATCCAGCCAGTCCCTGGCTTTTTTGATGCTGCCACAATTGGGAATGCCGTACATGTCAATCATATTCGCTCCTTCATGCGTTGCCCCAGCAATGCCGGGTTATGCTCAATACAGACACCGGCATCAGCCAACGCCTCGAATTTACTGGCAGCCGTACCCTTGCCACCGGAAATAATGGCGCCAGCATGCCCCATACGCCTGCCACCTGGCGCTGTAGCGCCGGCAATAAACGCCACTATCGGCTTGCTGATATGTTGATCAATATAATCAGCGGCACGCTCTTCATCAGCGCCGCCGATTTCGCCGATCATGACCACGCCATCCGTCGCCGCATCGTCCTCAAAAGCCTGCAAGGCTTCGATAAAGCCCATGCCGTGCAGTGGGTCGCCACCCATGCCGATACAGGTACTTTGCCCCAGCCCATTGGCTGTCAGTTGCGCCACTGCCTCATAAGTCAGGGTGCCGGAGCGGGAAATCACGCCAATGCGTCCTGGCAGGTGAATATGCCCTGGCATAATGCCGATCTTGGCCTTGCCCGGGGTGATGATACCGGGGCAGTTGGGGCCAATCAGCTGGCATGCGTATGATTGCAGTACCTGCTGTACGCGCATCATATCCTGCACCGGAATACCCTCGGTAATGCAGACAATCAACCGGATGCCGGCGCAGGCGGCTTCCATGATGGCATCGGCCGCAAAAGGCGCGGGCACATAGATCACACTGGCCTCTGCACCCTCGGCGGCAACCGCTTCGGCCACCGTATTAAACACCGGACGATCAAGGTGACGACTCCCCCCCTTGCCTGGCGTCACGCCACCGACGAAACAGGTGCCGTATTCGATCATCTGCCGGGAGTGAAAACTTCCCTGTTTGCCCGTAAAGCCCTGACAAATCACGCGGGTGTGTTCATCCAGCAAAATACTCATGCGACCTCCGCTGCCCTGACGGCTTCGACAATACTGCTGGCTGCGGCATCCAGATCGTGCGCCCAGATCACCTTCAGGCCTGCCTCGCGCACCATGCGCTGACCTTCTTCTTCATGGGTGCCCACCAGCCGCATCACCACCGGCACAGGCAGATGACCATCACCGTCAGCGACAGCATCCAGCAAGCCCTGAGCGATAATATCACAGCGCACAATACCGCCAAAAATATTCACCAGAATGCCTTGCACCTGCGTATCGGCAAACAACAAACGAAACGCCTCGCGCACCGCCGCTGCCGTCACGCCACCGCCAACATCGAGGAAATTGGCCGGTTCTGCTCCCTTAAGGTGAATCATGTCCATGGTCGCCATGGCCAGCCCCGCGCCATTAACCATGCAGCCAATATTGCCGTCCAGGGCTATGTAATTCAGACCATGTTCAGCAGCCTCGCGCTCACGGGGGTCTTCTTCGTTGATATCGCGCAAGGCGCGAATCGTGGGCTGACGATACAGTGCATTATCATCCACCGATAACTTGGCATCCAGCGCCACAATATTCCCATCGGTAGTCAGTACCAGTGGATTGAGTTCCAGCAAGCTGGCATCGTATTGCATGAACACCTCATACAACTGCCCGGCCACCCGGCAAAAAGCCTTGAAGGCATCGCCCTCCAGGCCGAGAAAAAAGCCCATGCGCCGCAGGCTGTAAGCAGATGCTCCCGCCACCGGATGCACCAACATGGTTAGAATTTTTTCCGGAGATGTTTCGGCCAGTTGCTCAATATCCATGCCACCGGCAGCGCTGACCACAAAGGCAGGCATACCAGCGTCCCTGTCCATCAGCAGGCTTAAGTAAAATTCGCGGGCGATCGACAAACCTTCTTCCATATAAATGGTGCGCACCACGCGCCCTCTCGGCCCGGTCTGATGGGTAATCAATGGCTGACCGCGCAAAGCTTCGGCTGCCGCCTGTGCTTCTGCCAGTGAACGACACAGACGAACACCGCCAGCCTTGCCGCGTCCACCGGCATGAATCTGCGCCTTGATCACGACCAGTTCACCGCCCAGCGCCTGCCAGCCGCTGGCAACTGCCGCTGCATCCTCAACAAGCATGCCGCGAGGCACCGCAATCCCTGCCTGAGCAAGAAGTTGTTTGGTCTGATATTCGTGAATATTCAACATCTTCTCCTGCTACCCCAGGTTGCCAACAACAGCAGACACATCGGGTATACCATGCCGCCAACTATAGCCTCATGCTGTTCATCGCGTCCAGTTCAGCGGAAAACAGTTGACCTGATGATACATTATCGCTTCAATAACGCCATGCGCGAATCCGAACACCAGCTTTGCATTACGAAAATTGAAACCCTGCGCTCGCATCTGGACAAGATCGCCAGTCGCCTGGAAAAACAAGCAGCCGAAAACGCACGTCTGCGCGACGTGCTGCGCCTTGCCGAAACAGAGCTGGAAAAACGCCGCG
>WFOJ01000033.1 GCA_015488125.1 Mariprofundaceae bacterium | reverse complement strand
GATTTGCGAAAACCCACGCCACAAGCAGCGTCAAGGCTGATGATGGCTGCGGCACTGTAAGAGGAGGCTTGGTTTGGCTCGTATTTCGGGAGTGAACATTCCCACGCAGAAACGCGTGGAGATTGCTCTGACATATATTTATGGAATTGGTATTTCCAGTTCTCGCAAGATTTTGGAAACTGCTGGTGTGAATCCGGATATTCGCGTTAGGGATTTGTCGGAAGAACAGGTGAGCAGCATTCGTGATGCTGTTGAGTCGTACACCGTAGAGGGTGATCTGCGTCGTGAAGTGTCACTGAACATCAAGCGTCTTACCGACCTTGGTTGTTACCGTGGCCTGCGCCATCGTCGCAATCTTCCGGTCCGTGGTCAACGCAGTAAAACCAACGCCCGCACACGCAAAGGTCCGCGTCGTACTGTTGCTGGCAAGAAGAAATAATCGGGGTTGAGAGAATAAGAAATGGCTGCACCCAGGAAAGTAAAGAAGAAGGCTCGCAAGAATATTGCCAATGCCGTTGCGCATATCAAAGCGTCGTTCAATAACACTATTATCACATTTACCGATGAATCCGGTAATGCCATTTGCTGGGCAACGAGTGGTTCGAATTTCCGTGGCTCCCGTAAAAGCACGCCTTTTGCTGCCCAGGTGGCGGCTGAAGAAGCTTCACAGAAGGCCATGGATCATGGTGTGAAAAATGTTTCCGTGTTGATTCGTGGCCCTGGTTCAGGCCGTGAATCTGCACTTCGTGCGATTGCTGCTACAGGTCTGAACGTGACTGCGATTCGTGATGTTACCCCGATCCCCCATAATGGCTGCCGTCCGCCCAAACGGCGTCGAGTTTAGGAGTATTTGGCTATATGGCTCGTTATCTAGAGGCGAAATGCCGTTTGTGTCGCCGTGAAGGTGAGCGTCTTTATCTTAAGGGTAGCAAGTGCTATTCGAATAAGTGCCCTATTGAGCGCCGTCCGTTTGCACCAGGTATGCATGGTCAGGGGCGTCGTCAAAAGGTCTCCGACTATGGTGTTCAGCTTCGTGAAAAGCAGAAGGTCAAGCGTATTTACGGCCTTCAGGAAAAGCAGTTTTTGCGTTACTTCCAGGTAGCGGATCGTATTCCGGGCGTGACAGGTCTTAATCTGTTGCAGTTACTTGAATCGCGGCTTGATAATGTGGTGTATCGCATGGGTATTGCTTCTTCCCGTACAGAAGCTCGTCAGATTGTGCGTCACAAGCATATTATGGTGAACGGACGCGTTGCCAATATCCCATCGATCAGGGTGCGTCCTGGTGATGAGATTGAGGTGGTCGCATCCGCGAGAGAGCATCTTCGCATTAAAGCTGCCGCCGAAGCTGCGGGTCAGCGTGGTATTTCTGAGTGGATTGATATGGATTTGAATACGCTCAAAGGTGTTTTTCGTGAACTTCCTGCTCGTGAACAACTGGATCCGTCTATACGTGAACAGTTGATTGTTGAGCTGTATTCGAAGTAATTCGTCGGTATTCGGGCCGGGTGATGAAAATCCCCGGCTTAATTTTCTTTTGCTGTTAGCGGCAGAATGTGGGGTGTTTGACGCATCCTGCTGTCATCGCTTTATTTGAGGTAAGGAATGGATTTAATCAAGCCTCGTTCTATTCAGATAGAAGAGATTGTTCCAGGTCGTCATGCCAAGATCACGTTTGAGCCATTGGAGCGCGGTTACGGTACCTCGCTCGGCAATGCAATACGGCGCATGCTGCTGTCTTCCATTGTCGGTGGTGCGGTGACATCGGTGAAGTTTGCAGATGTGCAACATGAGTTTGACACCATCAAGGGCGTGCGTGAGGATGTGATGGATATCATGCTCACGCTTAAGGAACTTGATATTTTGATCGAGAACGAAAGTGGCAAGGGTGTGATTTCACTTCAGGCCCAGGGGCCTTCCGTTATCACCGCTGCCGATATTCAGTGTCCTGCGGGCATCCGTATTCTGAATCCGGAACTGGTGATTGCACATCTGAATCAGGATGCCACATTCAGTTTTGAGGCTATTGTCGAAAACGGTGTGGGCTATGATCCGGTCGCCGAGCGAAATGATGAAGACCGTCCCCTTGGGTTCTTGTTGCTTGATGCTTCATACTCACCCATGCGTCGCGTTTCCGTCCGCGTTGATAGCGCTCGCGTGGGGCAAAAAACAAACTATGACAAGCTGATTCTTGACGTTGAAACCAATGGTACGATTGCTCCTGAAGTCGCTGTGAGCGATGCTGCACGTATTATTCAGGATCAATTGCAAGTGTTTGCTGAGCTTGAAGTTAGCGAAGGGGTTGCTGAAGAACAGGAAGAGGAAGTTGCGATTGATGATATTCTCAGTCAGCCGATTGATCATCTTGATTTGTCTGTGCGCTCCTTGAACTGTCTGAAAAGCGATGATATTTTCCTCGTCTGTGATCTGGTTCAGCGCACTGAAGCGGAGATGCTGCGCACACCAAACTTTGGCCGCAAGTCCCTGACTGAAATCAAGGAAGTGCTTGCTGGCATTGGTCTTTCTTTGGGAATGGATTTGGGAGACTGGGAACCGCCGGTAGAGACTGCAAATTAAGCGATCTATAGTGGCGTTGTTGTGGCGAAGTTTTTGCGTTGCAACCATTTGAATAAACACTTGCACGGAAGTCATATTTCTGTTCGCAAGTAAAGCTAAAGAATAATGCGGGAGGCGGTCGCCTCTCTGTGAAGGGAATGTAGAATGAGACACCGTAAACACCGTGGCGCACTTGGTCGTCCGACTGGTCATCGTCGCGCATTGTTGGCAAACCTTGCCGCTGAAGTCATCATGCATGGTCGCATCAAAACAACGGAGTCGAAGGCTCGTGCTGTTCGTCCTTACCTCGAAAAGATGATTACGCTTGGCAAGCGTGGTGATTTGCATGCACGTCGGCAGGCGTTGGCGAAATTACGCCATCGCCGTGTTGTTGATCGTCTGTTTTGTGATGTAGCACCGGCCTTCCAGGATCGCCAGGGTGGTTACACACGGATCACCAAAACAGGGTTTCGGGTTGGCGATGCTGCCCCCATGGCTGTTATCGAATTGGTTGAGGGCTCAGAAGTCACCTTGATGGAATAACGAAATTTGCTTTTTTTGAAAGCCGTGCTTTTATAGTGCGGCTTTTTTTTTGACTATGCAGGTGTGTAATGAAGCGATTGATGATGGGAATAATATTGGCTGCGTTGCTGCTGTCTGGTTGTACCACACCGACCGGGGGAAATCGGGCTCAACAACAGGTCGATGCTTTTCACCAGGCCTGGCAGGCAAACGATTTTGATACCATGCTGAATTTTTATGACTCGGCATTTCTTGCTGCCAAAGGCAGGAAATCCTGGGCGCAGAAACTCAGGCAGTACCAGAAGAAACTGGGGACATTATTGCAGGCATCGAAAATTTCCAGTCAGCTGGATGCCAGGTTTTCCGGCGATTTTTATATATATCGTTATCGGCTACGTTTTGAAAAGGGCCAGCTTCGTGAAACGCTTACCCTTTACCAGCAACTAAATCAAAAGAATTTATTGATTGTTGGACATATGCTTGAACGATGAGGTGTCTTATGTATAAGCCGAAACAGTGCTTAATGATCTTGTTGGTGGCTGTGTTACTGTCTGGCTGTTTGCAGCAGACACAATTGGTGGTACCAGAAACCTTGTTGCAACAGTTACAGGGTCAGTGGCAGGAAGAGGGCATAGCTGCAAACAGATTGACTTTCTATGAAGATGAAACTGTCAAGGTGATACTGCCCGAAAATGATCCGCCACTGAAGCTGTTAACGCACCTTGAAGCTGTGACTGATGGTGTGGTGTTAAGTTTTGGTGATCGTTGGGCGCGTCCGGCGAAAGTCAACTATGACGCGGCAGCGGATCGTCTTGTATTGGGCTTTTATGACGAAAAAAAAGAAATAGTTGTTGATCGGGTATTTCAACGTCTGCCTAGCGATCATGCATCCTGAATTGTGTTTGAGCATGCAGTCACCGCTGTGCGTGCTTGGAATACAGCGCTTGAATGTGCTTTTATCCGTTCATCCTCGCAGTACAAGGCTTGCAGGTGAGGTGCAGCCCGAAGGCGAAGGAGGCGGTAGATGATGACGCTATGGACGATGGTATTTCTTGCCAGCGTTGTTGCCGATGGTGCCGTGCAGTGGTGGCTGGATCGTCGGCAGGCAGCCAGCGTGACCAGTCACCGCGATCATGTACCTGAGCGTTTTGCGTCTGTCATTGATCTGGCCGCCCATCAGAAAGCTGCTGACTACACCCTGGCCAAGCTTGCTTACGGTCGTTATGCGCAATGGTGGGGTGTGATTGTGTTGTTGCTGTGGACGCTGGGGGGAGGTCTGAATACTCTGGATGAATGGGTGCGTCAATGGCAGTTGTCACCATTGATCAGTGGCACGGTGACCATGCTGTTGTTTTTTTCCCTTGCCGGATTGCTGAGTATGCCGCTGGAGGCCTGGAAAACCTTTGGTCTGGAAGCGCGCTTTGGCTTTAACAAAAGCACGCCTGGATTGTTTCTTGCCGATCAGTTCAAACAATGGCTGTTACTATTGATCATTGGCGCGCCACTGCTGCTGCTGTTGTTGTGGTTGATGGCGCGGGCCGGGTCATGGTGGTGGCTGTATGGCTGGGCTGTCTGGACGGGATTTTCGCTGTTGATGATGTGGGCCTTCCCCAACTGGATTGCGCCCTTGTTTAATCGCTTCGAGCCATTGCCTGAGGGTGAGAAGAGGCAGCGCATCGAAGCTTTGCTGGAACGCTGTGGCTTTACCTGTGACGGCTTGTTTGTGATGGATGGCTCGCGGCGCTCAGCGCATGGTAACGCCTATTTCACCGGTTTTGGCAACAACAAACGCATCGTCTTTTTTGATACCCTGCTGGAAAAGCTGACGCTGGAAGAAATGGAGGCCGTGCTGGCGCATGAGCTGGGCCATTTTCATCACGGCCATGTTCGCCAGCGCATGATCGCCATGTCTGTGTTTTCACTGCTGGGCTTTGCCCTGCTTGGCTGGCTTGCCGATCAGTCCTGGTTTTATCAGGGGCTGGGTGTTGAGCAAGCATCTGATGCCATGGCCCTACTGTTGTTTATACTGGTGTTGCCGGTGCTGACGTTTTGGCTGCCGCCATTGAGTCATTATTTTTCCCGTCGTCACGAATTCGAGGCTGATCGTTATGCGGTCAGGCATAGCAGCGCAAACGCCCTGATGGATGCGCTTGTTAAACTTTACCGTGATAACGCAGCCACATTGACACCGGATCCCTGGTATTCTGCCTGGCATGATTCGCACCCACCCGCACCGGTACGCATAGCGGCGCTGACGGAATAGTAATAATGCCCGTGCCTTATATGCCGTCACGCAAGCGATTGATGAGTTGTTCGGGAAAGCCGTGGATGATCATATCCTGAATGGTGTGATTGATATTATAGGTTTCGCGAAACAACTGCAGGCGCTGTTGCAACGGGTGCAGCACGGCGAAAGCTGCCCGGCAATCGCCGCCACGGGGTTGACCGACAGCACCGGGGCAGATCAGGTCGGCTGTTGCTGAGGTGGAAAGATCCACTTCTTCCACGTCCCTGATTTTTTGCATGATGCCACCCCACCGCATACTGTACACGGCTTGAATATGGCTGTGACCGTGCAGGCAGAAACGATAGCCTTCATCCATCAGCCACTGAAGGTTTTTTTCTGCCGTTCGATCGTACACATAAGCATTGAAAAATGTGGGGTCAACAGGCGCGCCGTGAACCGCCATCCACGGTCGATGAGATAAGCGGGTGGGCAGTTGCAGCAAGTAATCCCGCTGTGCATCGGTAATATGATCCTGCGTCCATTCTGCCACCCAGGATGAGGAAGAACTCATGCTGCGCACCGCCTGCCCTGAGCCAATGGCATGATCGTGATTGCCGCGAATGGAGCGTATCCCCAGGCTTTGCAGTAGTTCAATGCAGGCTGCCGGATGTGGCCCATAACCCACAATATCACCCAGGGCCAGTATGCGGCGAATACCCATGTTTTGAATACGCTGGATCACCGCCTCCAGTGCTGGCAAATTGGCATGGATGTCTGCCAGAATGGCGATCGGCTCGTCTTCGTCAAAATAGTGGACAAGTGTTTCCGCATTTTCCTGTGGCTCCGATACGCCTGCCGGGCTGCGATTTAGCAGAGCCTGCCGGAAAGCATCGGCGGCCTCCTGAATTTCGCCCCCGGGAAAAAACATACTCTTGATTTGTTCGGCGATCACATAAGGCGCATCAACACCATTATCGGTGTTAAAATATTGATAGAGCATGCGGCGAAGTTCGTGCCCCAGTATGCTGCTTGCTTGTGCATGAAACCAGTGCCTGCTGTAACGGCGGAACCAGCCTGCCAGCAAGGCGCTGAAGGCGTGAAAATGATCCCAGGCAAAAATATCATCATCAAGGTAGTATAATCGTCCGTCATGCAAGCCAAAATTTGATAAGCCTTCGTCCAGTCGTTCTTCGTAACTGGCTGCATGTGCCAGGTATTTTTGACAAATCTGAAGAATCCACGGCAGCGCTTGTTTTGCTGTTAGTGAGCGATCTTCAAAGAGATGATGAAATGGCTGTAGGCGAATGGTGATATTGCCTGCTTGCCATTGCTCACCAGTACGGGTGATAAACCAGGTTCGTGACGGGTGGTAAAGGCCCATGCGTTGCTCTTTTTGTAATCGTAGCTCTGCCCACCTTAAGGCTACCCGGCTGTCAGTGAATGAAGTCTGCTGATGAAGTTTGATAACGTGATTTTCATCCATCATCATGCAGGTGGTTGATTTACCAATAAAGTCACCTTCTCGGCCAAGCTCTTGACGCTGTTTTTTCAATACGTTAACGATGCTTGTCTCATCGACGGCGAAGCCACCAGTTGCCCCGATAATGACCAGGCCATGGCCGTCGTCCGGATATTTGGCGTGGTTTAATTCGTCGCTGGTGAGAAGATTGCTTTTCATTGCCAGCAGGCTAAGGTTTCCGCGCTGTTTTTCAAAGAAGAAGGGAATTGATTGGTTAGCCAGGAGAGGGGAAGGCAGGTATTGATATGAATACATCATACAGGATGATACTGACAGGTGAGTGATACCGATCGTATAAGCTTCAGTCATTATACGCTATTTCGCAAAACAGTGCTTGGCGAGGCAACAGGGACGCTTGCTTTCATCACCTGCCTTGGTTTTGCTGGTCGTATTCCTTTTGTTGACGGAAAGCTGGCTAATGGTGTGGAACTGAAGACCTTGCAACATTTCTTTTCCCAACCGATA
This sequence comes from Mariprofundaceae bacterium, assembly GCA_015488125.1. Classification (GTDB taxonomy): domain Bacteria; phylum Pseudomonadota; class Zetaproteobacteria; order Mariprofundales; family Mariprofundaceae; genus AB-137-C09. The sequence goes on along the minus strand of WFOJ01000033.1, from coordinate 838 downwards.
CAAAGGGTACATTGGGAATCATTGGCATCAGGTCGTCATGAAAGCAGCGATCAGGTGATAACAGAGCAACTGGCTTCTGTACTGGAAAAATCGGTTGTGTGGACGGAAGCATACGCACAGCAGTTACAGGCAATGTTGAGTAAATTACCCGCTGTAGAAGTGGAGAATTTGTCCGTACATTTTGATGATTACCATTTTGAAATTTGCGCCAGCTTGTTGCACCGCCAGTCGCTAGCCAACGCATCATTTGCGCCTGCGGCCTTTTTTTCTGGCGTTAGTAACTACGAAACGCTCCAGGTTCGACTAAAAGTAGCGTTGCTGGCTTATGTGTGCGGCCTGATGAAGGCGCGTCAACCAGCTTCTGTGAACAGGCGGCAGTCAGGTGGGGAAGTGCACAGTGTTGTCAGCCGCATTTTTCAACGCATTAAACGTATAGGAACATCATAATGTCCAGTAAAAAAGAAATCGCCAAGATTCTCATTACAGGGCCTTTCAATGCCGGTAAAACTACGCTGATTCGTCATATCAGCGATGAGCAGTCTTCAGGGAAAGATGTGCAGGCCACGGATATACTTGCGCAATTCAAGGGAATGACCACGGTAGGGCTGGATTTTGGCATCCTGCATGTGGATGACACGCTGGATGTGCATTTGTTTGGCACGCCCGGTCAGTCACGCTTTAACTTTATGTGGAAAATTCTTTCCCGTGGTGCGCTGGGAACGATTTTCCTTATTGATTCCAGCAGTCAGCGTGCTATTGACGAAGGCAAGAGCATGTTTCAATACTATCGCCAGCGTTCTGATGATCCGATCATCATCGGGGCGACCAAACGCGATGT
>WFOJ01000032.1 GCA_015488125.1 Mariprofundaceae bacterium | reverse complement strand
GTGGGCTATTTTGGCTACGACTATGTGCCCGCTTTTGAGCCTGGCGTGGATTTTCGTGACGATGCCGATGTGCTGGCGGCCTGGATGCTGGTCGATCGCTTCATCATCTTTGATGGACTGCGCGGCATGATGCATATTTGCGTGCTGGCAGATGATGCTGCCCAGGCGCAGTCAGAGCTGGACAGGCTTGAACAATATACAGCGACGGCGGGCAGCCTGCCGGTGTTTTCACTGGATCACACAGATACCCCTCCCACACCTGAAGCAGAGACCAGTCAGGCGGCATACGAGGCAATGGTTGCCAGAGCGCGTGAATATATTCTGGCTGGTGACATTTTTCAGGTCGTGCTGTCGCAGCGTTTCAGCGCTACGCTGAACACGCAACCGATCAACATCTATCGCGCTGTGCGGCATATCAATCCTTCTCCCTATCTGTTTTACCTGCACATTGATGACACCGTGTTGGTCGGTTCTTCGCCGGAGATTCTGGTGCGCAAGAAAGGCAGGCAGGCGATCGTCCGTCCCATTGCCGGTACGCGCCCTCGCGGCAGCAACAGCGAGGAAGATGCCCGGCTGGAAGCGGATTTGCTGGCCGATGCCAAGGAACTGGCTGAACATGTGATGCTGGTGGATCTTGGCCGCAATGATTTGGGGCGGGTATGCAACTACGGTACAGTCAGGGTCAGCGAACAAATGGTGGTGGAGCATTATTCGCATGTGATGCATATTGTTTCACAGGTTGAGGGTGAATTGCGGGATGATGCCGATGCGCTGGATCTGATTGCCGCCACCTTTCCGGCGGGAACGCTCTCTGGCGCGCCAAAGGTGCGAGCGATGCAGATCATCAGCGAACTGGAAGGCAAGGCGCGTGGCGCTTACGGCGGCTGCCTGGGCCATATTTCTTTTGGTGGCGAGCAAATGGATACCGCCATTATTATCCGCACCGCCGTGATTCAGGGCGATCAACTCAGTGTGCAGGCTGGCGCAGGCATTGTTGCCGATTCCCAACCAGCCAGCGAACATCAGGAATGCATCAACAAGGCCACGGCAATGTTTCGCGCTATTGCCCTGGCAGAGGCGCAGGAGCAGCAATCATGAGCGTATTGGTGATTGATAACTATGATTCGTTCACCTTTAATCTGGTGCAATACCTGGGTGAGCTCGGTGAAACGCCGCTGGTCTATCGCAATGATGAAATCACCGTGGAAGCCATTGCCGATCTGGATGTGCAGCGTATTCTGATTTCACCCGGACCATGTACGCCACATGAGGCGGGCATTTCCATGGCAGTGATTCGCCGGTATTCAGGGGAACTGCCAATTCTCGGTGTTTGCCTGGGCCATCAGTCCATTGCCGCTGTCGCTGGCGGTCAGGTGGTGCGCGCTCCCCGTCTGATGCATGGCAAAACCAGCCCGATTGAACACAGTGGTGAAGGGATATTCACCGGCTTGCCCTCACCTTTTACGGCCACCCGCTACCATTCGTTAATCGTCAGCGAGCCCTTACCAGCTTGTCTGAAACGCACAGCATGGACGGCTGAAGGGGAACTGATGGCCCTGCAACACAGGGAACACCCGACGTTTGGCGTGCAATTCCATCCGGAATCCATTCTGAGTGAACACGGCCATGCGATGCTGAAAAACTTTCTGGAGGTGGTATGATGAAGTTGGCGCAAACCATGATCCATTGCCTGCAACGCAATGAATACATCAGCGGTGAGATGGTTGAGCAAGTATTTACGCAGTTAATGGCGGGCGAACTGACCCCGGCGCAGATCGGTGCCATCCTGCTGGGGCTGAGTATTCGCGGCGAAACAGCGGAGCAGTTGGCCGGTGCGGCGCGTGCCATGCGTGCTGCGGCGACCTGTATTCAGCCGCAAACGCCGGATTTACTCGATACCTGTGGTACCGGCGGTGATGGTGCCAGCACCTTCAATATTTCCACGGCGACAGCACTGGTAGTGGCCGCCTGCGGGCAGGGCGTGGCTAAACATGGCAACCGGGCCATTTCATCACGTTCCGGCAGTGCTGATGTGCTGGAAGCCCTGGGCCTCAAGTTGGACGTGCCACCTGAGCGCGTCGCGGACTGTATTGACAGGGCGGGGATTGGTTTTCTGTTTGCGCCCGGCCATCATCCGGCCATGCGTCATGCCGCACCGGTGCGCCGGGAACTGGGCGTGCGCTCGCTGTTTAATCTGCTGGGACCATTGACCAATCCGGCGGGAGCTGTCTTCCAGGTGCTGGGCGTGTATGCCAAGGATCGCCTTGCACTGGTCGCTGCGGCCTTGCAACAGCTCGGTGTGCGCCGGGCACTGGTGGTGCATGGCCGCGATGGTCTGGATGAGATCACCACCACGACGATCACCGATGCCATCTGGGTAGAACAGGATCAGCCGCTGCGTCCCTTTGAGATTGATCCACAGGCTTTTGGCATACCACTGACCACCACAGCCACCCTGACCGGTGGGGATGCCCGTGAAAATGCCGCCATTCTGCGACATATTTTCGCCGGCCAACAGGGCGCAGGGCGCGATATCGTATTGCTCAATGCAGCAGCGGCCCTGTGGGTATGCGGTAAAGCAGAAGGCATTGAGCAAGGGCTGGAACAAGCGGCGGCAGCTATTGACAGCGGTGCTGTTAAGCAAACACTTCAGGCACTGATTGATATCACGCAGCAACACGGAGATCAGGCATGAGCACCATTCTGCAAACCATTGCCAGCTATAAACGCCAATACGTCGCGGATTGCAAGGCGAAGCGTAGCGAATCGTCATTGCTTGCCGATGCCACTTTGCTGGAGCGCCGTGGCTTTGCCGCTGCCTTGCAGGCTCATGTGCATGCCGGAGACAATGCTGTTATTGCGGAAATCAAAAAGGCATCGCCATCAAGAGGCGTGATTCGGGAGGATTTTGACCCGTGCTGGATTGCCGAACGTTATGCCGCCTGCGGTGCCTGCTGTCTTTCTGTGTTAACCGATGTCAAATTTTTTCAGGGCGCGGATGCTTTTCTTGGCGACATACGGAATCGCGTCAGCCTGCCGCTGTTACGCAAGGATTTTATCCTCGATCCTTATCAGATTGTTGAAGCAGCGGCCATTGGCGCAGATGCGATATTGCTGATCCTGGGTATGCTGGAGGACTATCAATTATCGGAACTGGTCGCTGCTGCTGAAGAGATGCAACTGGATATTCTGCCGGAAGTGCATAACCGCGATGAACTGGAACGGGCGCTGGAATATGTACCAGGTGGCTTGCTCGGCATTAACAACCGTGATCTTCACACCTTTGAAACCTCATTACAAACCACCATAGAGTTACTTCCCTATTGTCCTGAAGAGCGAACCATCATCACCGAATCGGGCATTCATACGCTTGGTGATGTACAACAAATGAACGCCCTTGGTGTGCATGGCTTTTTGATTGGAGAAGCCCTGATGCGTCAGCCGGATCCCGGTCAGGCGCTGCTGGACTTATTAGGCGCTGACCATGAATTTGATGCATTGCTGACCGCTTCCCATGACTGAAGACCGGGTCGTCTATTCCACCGAATCGGGAAGCCTGGCCAAAGCCATGCGCAGTGAAAAAAAAGGCCAACGCCGCCCGCCAAAACGCCGACCGCCGGCAGCTCCCGCCAAAGGCGGCGTGCGTATCCATCGCGAAAGCAAAGGTCGGGGCGGTAAATGCGTGACCCTGGTGGTCGGCCTTCCCCTGCAAGAAACAGAGCTTAAAGCCATGCTGAAACGCTTGAAATCACAACTGGGCACAGGCGGCTCGGTGAAGCAGGGCTGCCTCGAAATCCAGGGCGACAAACGCCAGCGCCTGCTGGAGATACTGACAAAAGAAGGTTACTCCCCCAAGCTTGCCGGCGGATAAAAGCGGCATAAGCATCCACCTCACCCGCCAATTGCATTAACCCCACGTTTTGGGGATAACATCGGTTAGCGTTCGTTCATCAATGGCAATGGAAGCTGTAAACCGATCTGCGAAGTTACCACTTCATCACGGCAGTAATGGAATGTATGGCACTGGAGGGGAACATATGAAGAGCTACTTCAAATACTGGGGCAAGGCGAATCCCGAAAACGGAGTTGGCTATCATTTGTTGCCATATCACTGCCTGGATGTAGCTGCGGTGGCTTGTGAATGGTGGCAGCAAAGCAAGGTAATTCGGCAATGTTTTTCCAGTCGTACAGGAACACCTGAACAGAAAACTTTTGCCTGGCTGATGTTTTTTGTTGGCTTGCACGACCTTGGAAAATTTGATGTCCGTTTTCAGCTAAAAGCAGAATCCGTTACCCGCTACTTGTTTCCGGAAATTATTACTGAAGATGGGGCATTCAACGCAGATGAGCATCAGGCACCTGGATACTACCATGGTGCTTATGGCGCCTATTGGCTGTTGATGGACATGGATTCCCGCTTTAACTGGTGTGATCCCGATTTTGGTGATTTTGAGCGTTGGGAAGCCTGGCAACCGTGGATTTTCGCCGTAGCTGGCCATCACGGCATTATTCCAGCTGATCTTGACGGACATCATCCTCCCCAGGCTGATCCCCTTCTGATTGAGCATGACTGTACGGCTCGTCTTGCATATATCACGAACATGGAAAGTCTGTTTCTTAAGCCGGCGGGCTTGTCATTAGACGATATTCCCCCACCTGTTGATCAGTCCTTTCTTGCTGGTTTTTGTTCTGTATGTGACTGGTTGGGATCAATGGAAACCAACGGCAACCATGAACCACGATTTCACTATATCAATCAAGTTATCTCGCTATCGGATTACTTCGCATCCAGAAGCGATACCGCAAGACAAGTACTGAAAGAGAGCGGCCTTTTCCATGCGCCTGTTTCGCAAGGTGGCATGGCGGCATTGTTTGAGCAATATACGCCAAGAGGTGTACAAACGTTGGTGGATGATTTGCCGGTAGAAACAGGGCTGACGATAATTGAGGCAGCAACGGGTTCAGGTAAAACAGAAGCTGCCTTGGCCTATGCAAGCCGTTTGTTGGCCGGAGGGGTTGCTGAAAGCATTATCTTCGCACTGCCCACACAGGCAACAGCCAATGCAATGTTTGATCGCCTTCTGAAAATCACGGAAAAACTGTATTACAATAGCAATTTGCTGCTGGCACACGGCAAAGCCCGGTTCAACGATCAATTTCTGGCATTAAAAAGCATTAGCAGCAAACAATCACCACAGAATGCTAAACATGAAACAGAAGCTACAGTGCAATGCTCTGCGTGGTTGAGCCAGAGCCGCAAGCGGGTTTTTCTTGGTCAGGTCGGGATTTGCACCATTGATCAGGTACTGGTCTCCGTGTTGCCAGTGAAACATAAATTTGTACGCTCATTTGGCCTGGGTAAGAGTGTTCTGATTGTGGATGAAGTGCATGCCTATGACAGTTATATGTATGGCTTATTGAAAGGCGTGCTGAAAAAACAGAAGCAAATGCATGGCAGTGCGCTGTTGTTGTCTGCTACATTACCACGCCATCAAAAAGAAAATTTACTCGTTGCGTGGGGTGGCTCACTGAAGGAAGAAGGCGAAGACGCTTACCCCTTGCTTACCCATGTATCGAAAACACAGTCACTGCATGTTGAACTTTCCGATTCCGAACAAGAGCGTTTGCAGAAGGAATCGCGGCAAGTTCAAATAGATATTGTCGAGCATCCAGAGATACAGTTTGATGATGCATTGCTGGATAAGGTTATTTTGGCGGCAGACCATGGCGCGAATGTGGTGCTGATTTGTAATCTGGTTGCCGATGCACAAAACACAGCCCGACGATTGCGTGAACGCGGTTGTATGGGTGTCGATTTGTTCCACTCTCGTTTCCGTTTTACAGACCGCCAGCATAAAGAAAACATTGTCATGCAACATTATGGCGATGGTGACCAGCGTAAGCAGGGTGGTGTGTTGGTGGCAACGCAGGTGGTCGAACAGAGCCTTGATCTCGATTTTGACTGGATGCTGACGCAATTGTGTCCGATCGACCTTCTTTTTCAACGGCTTGGGCGATTACACCGACACACGAGAGTGCGTCCGCATGGATTTGAATCGCCCCGATGCAGTGTTGTTGTGCCAACCAATCAAAATTACGCGTTGCACAAGCTGATTTATGGCAATAAAGATGCCCCCAATGCTCGCGTCTTGTGGAGAACGGAACAACTATTGCGAAAACAGCCACTGCTGAATTTTCCTGATGTTTATCGTCCATTGATCGAAGCCGTTTATCGGGAAGATAGCTGGCCAAATGAGCCGAAAGATGTTCAGCAGGAATATGAACGCTTTGAAGCCTGTGAGGAAGCAACGCGTTGCATCTCTACGCAACTCATGAATAGTCATCCCAATTTTGAAGACAGCGACTCAAGAGTAACCTTACTAACCCGCGATGGTGAAATGAGTCTAAATGTCGTTCCGGTGACGGGTAACGGACAGCAAAAATTCTTTCTTGATGGGACAAGGGTTTCGAGTGTTGATGAGTGGGCATTGCCTGAGGAAGTTAGCAAGAACACCGTGCCAGTGCCAGCATCATGGCAACGGAAAGGATTGCCCGAAGAGGAAAATGGTGTTATCTGGCTACCTATGGCGCAGCAAGCAGATGAATCATGGCAATACAAAAATGACAAAATCACATTAATCTATACCGTTGAGGGCGGCCTGACCAGGGAGGATCAATGAATTTACTGACTGATCAATGGATACCTGTTCACAAAGCAGGCACGCGGCAACTGATTCGATTGCAGGATGTACTCTGTAGCGAGGATGACTGGCAGTTATCGCTTCCGCGAGATGACATGGAACTGGCCTGTCTGCAGCTGATGATTTGCTTAACTCAGGTTATTTTTACACCAGAAGATGCCAAAACATTGCGGCTTGCTATTCGCCAGCCGATGCGTGAAGAGGATTACCAGAAGGGAATTGCTGATTATCTGGATTGGTTTGATCTGAATCATCCTGATACTCCATTTATGCAAGTGCGTGGAGTGAAGGCAACAAAGATTACCCCTATTCAAAAGCTCTTTGTTGGTTTACCAGAAGGCAATAACCACGCCTTTTTTAATGATGCTGGAGAATTACGTGCGGTTAGTGAATCTGCCGCCGCCATTGCATTGTTTAATCAGGCAATGAACTGTCCAAGTTTTGGTGGCGGTTTCAAAGGTGGTTTTCGAGGCAGTGCTCCAGTAACCACATTGATCCACAATGAACATCTGAGGCGCAGAATCTGGTCAAACATTCTGCATGAAGGCTCATTACGTTTACTCATGCCTGACTATGATAAGCTGAAGGAAAATGACAAGCCCGTATGGGTTGATCCTATCAAGGAAAAGTCATCAATTTCTGCAAGCAATATTGGACTGTTGCGTGGTCTCTTTTGGCAACCGGCTCATATTGAACTTATTGTTTCTGATGGAGGGATTTGTGAACTGCTTGGAAGCAATGAGGCTCAATTAGTAACAGGGTTTAATAAGGAAAAATTTGTCTATGAGGTTGTGGGGCAATGGGTTCATCCTCATTCTCCTCGATATTGGAAGTTGAAAAAAGGTGTAAAGGAAGAGAAGTATGTTTCCTTTACAACAACCTCTCCTGCCTGGACACAGTTAAGTCGCTTTGTTGTAACTAATGAATCTGAAAAAGAAGGTCAGCAATCAGCCACCGTGGTTTCCCAGCACCGGCAGCTGAGAAATGGAAAGCCCTTACACTTGATTGTTGGAGGGTATCGCAATAAACAGGCATCTATTTTACAAAGACGACATGAGTTATTGAGTTTGGCTGATGGCTGGGAAGGTAATGGTCAAACCCTGAAAGATATAATTGATTCAGCGGTGAAAATTAAGTCAGCTTTACGTGGCAAGTTATATGGGTTTGCCAAAAAATCGGGAGCAAGCGTGGTTCCTGAGCAGGCTGAATCCATGTTTTATCACAACTCGGAGCAAATGATTCACGAAAGCCTGCGTCAAATGGACTGGCGTGAGAGTAAGAAAGCGAAAGAAGAACTTGTGAAAAAGCTGATTCAGCTAAGTCGGGACATATTCAAGAAAGTGACCAGGCCCTATCAACATGAACCAAAAATGATTCTGGCTATTGCCGTGGCAAAGCGAACATTGAGTAAAGAGTTCAGGAAAATACAAGGAGGGTAGTGATGGGCATCAATTTCAAAGAAGTCGTTGATCGTTTTGAAGCATTGGGCAATGGCCCAAAAGCAGAATTGCGACGATGCGCAACACCGGATGATGTGGCGATGGTGCCAGTCTTTTATCGATTGTTTTTTGGTGAAACAGACATGCGGCATCGACGTGTCGCTTTTTTTCTTCCGTATGTCAAGCATTCTGCCAACAGCGATTCATTGGGTGCGCAGCTAGGTAAAGGAAAGGTGAGCGAACAGCGGTTGTTTCAGGTGTTGCGCTCTGAGCCGCCCAACGATTTGATCCAGTTACGTCGCCTGGTGCAACAGATTGAGCCACAGCTGGACTGGGCGAAATTCGGTGAGCAATTATTCTATTGGAACAATGATCACAAACGCCACATTCTCGAACAATTTTTCATGAATCAGTCAAAATAAGCCAGAGAAGGAGAATAACCATGAGTAAGAACTATATCAATTTTCACATCCTGATTTCTCACAGTCCATCATGTTTGAATCGCGATGATATGAATATGCAAAAATCGGCTATTTTCGGCGGAGTTCGCCGCGTTCGGATTTCCAGCCAAAGTTTGAAACGGGCTATGCGGAAAAGTGATTATTATGCTACGAATATAGGATTGCCATCGGATCGAACTCGTGAACTGGGAATGATCAGAGCCAGGTATGTGGAAGCTCTGAAAGGTCGGTTCACTGCGGAGCAGGTTACCCAGGCTATCGAATGGATTTCGGGAACAGATGGCATATCTGATGATTCGCGCGCAAATGCGGTCGCTCCCTGGGCTGTAGAAGAGGTCGCTTATTTCTGTCAGATCATTGCAGATAGCGATGAAAATATTAACGTGAACAAATTAAAAAAGCAGATTGAAAAAGATGCACGTCCATTCAATAAAGCCTTGGCCAAGGCTCAGGATATTGCCCTGTCAGGTCGCATGGCAACGTCCGGTTTGATGACCAGTGTGGATGGCGCATTGGCTGTCGCACATGCGATTACCACCCATGCCGTTGATGCAGATATTGACTGGTTTACTGCGGTGGATGATCTCGTTGCGGATGGTGGTGAAGTGGGCGCGGGTCACCTGAATACGCAGGAATTCAGTTCAGGTGTGTTCTATCGTTATGCCAGCCTGAATCTGAAACAGTTGCAAGTGAATCTAGGGTTATTGACTGACATGAAGTCAGAAGAAACAGCAGACAGTCGCAAGGCCGCTCTGGAAATCGCCAAACATGTGTTGCACATGTTGGCGACAATCGTGCCATCAGCCAAGCAACAAAGTTTTGCTGCGTATAATCTGGCAGACTATGCGCTGGTAACCTTCAGTGACCAGCCTGTTTCGTTGGCTAACGCATTTGAAGAACCGGTGTCATCAAAAAATGGGTTTCTTTCTGCATCTGTTGAAAAGCTGAATAACTATTGGCGTACCGTGCACCAGGGTTATGGTTTGAATGAAGCGACGGGTTTGTTTCAACTGGGTTCAGATGAGAAACCGGATGATGCTGAGACTTTCAAGCGATTAAGGGATCTCGAAGCATGGGTTGAGAGTGATGCAAAAAGCAGTGATCATGAATAGCTATCTCGCCATCAAATTGCATGGGGTAATGCAAGCCTGGGGTGGGCATACCTATGAGGATTTGCGGCATAGTGAATTGATTCCGACACGCAGTGCCATACTCGGCATATTGGCGGCATGTCTGGGTATTGATCGTCATGATGCTACCGGAATGGAAGCATTGTCAGGAAGCATCCGTATGGCGGTGCGGATGGATAGTCAACCTGAGCGCATGATGGATTTTCATACGGTTATGGATGCCCGAAAGGTCGATGGAAAACCAAATCCTAACCCTGTGGTTTCCAGACGGGAATACCTTTGCGATGCTAAATATAGCGTGTTGCTGAACATTGCCGAAGATGCGGTTTTTTCACCGGATACTATCAAGAAGGCGCTGAAAAAACCTGTTTACACTCCTTTTCTTGGTCGAAGGTCTTGCCCTGTATCCCGTCCATTGTTCGATACGATGATTTCGGCGGTTGATTTTAAGCAGGCATTTGCTTTGCTTGAACCTGCTGGCGGTGTGATTTATAGCGAAGAGCGATTGCGCAAAGGCGATGCTTTGTGGCGTATGCGTGACGAACCAGTTTATACGCGCAAAAGACAGTTTGCCACGCGCAACGTGTATATTCATGCAGCGGCGAAGGAGGGATGATGTATTTAAGCAGAGTATTTCTCCATCCGGGAAAGTTGAATAATGCCTATGAATGGCATCGAGCCTTATGGACGCTTTTTCCAGATGTAGAGCGAGGATCAGCTTCTCCCTTTTTATACCATATAGAGTCGATCAACCTTAGTGCGGGCGCACAGCTGTTGGTGCAATCATCGGTTGAACCACTTATAGCTTCTGCACAAGCCAAGGTGCTGGCATCAAAGTTGTATCCGATAACCTTCGAAGAAGGTCAACGACTTTCTTTCCGGCTTTTGGCAAATCCAAGTAAACGTATTTCGGATACACATGGTCAGGAAAACAAAAAAAACCAGGGAAAATGCAGGGTTCCCTTAATTAAGGAAGATGAGCAGGCAAACTGGTTGCAAAGAAAACTGACAAATGCTGCGAATATCAGGGAAGTAGTCATGCAACGCCATGCCCCCGTGTATTTTCGAAAAGGAAGGCGTGCGGGTAAAGTAGTCCCTGTGTTGTTTGAAGGAATATTGGACGTCACTAATGCTGAAGTTATGACAAATGTATGGGAGAAGGGGATGGGACCAGCCAAAGCTTTCGGCTGCGGCATGCTTCTGGTGCGTAGAGCGTAACACTGGAAAAAATCACGCAACCTGCGCCTCGGGCAGTATTCAATGGCGGCGTTTCGCTGAAACGCATGATGGAGTGTGATCACTTACATCCCGAATTCGAAATATTTTGAGACTGGTATAGAAATAAGGAGGGTACCATGAGTTATTGTCCGATGTATCAAAGTTACATGAAAAATAGCACTGGTTTCGGGGTGATTATCGTGTGTCAAATTCCGGAGAATATTTGCGCCTGGTGTGGCGAGTCCTGATTAACGGACGATGGAAAATATTGTTGGCGACATTCGCCAAAAGCATTCGATGGTGACGGACTAAACGGATCGGATGCAAGAAACATGGTGACATAAACAGGATTTGTCATGAATGATATGCTTCCCCCGTTAAAACCCATTGCCATGAAGGAGCGCAACTCCATTGTGTTCCTGCGTTATGGCGAACTGGATGTGATTGATGGCGCTTTTGTGCTGGTTGATAAAAACGGGGTGCGTAAACATATTCCCGTGGGTGGACTGGCCTGTATTATGTTGGAACCGGGAACGCGGGTATCGCATGCAGCCTCGGTATTGGCAGCCAGAGCGGGAACATTGCTGATCTGGGTTGGCGAATCCGGCGTGCGTTTGTATGCCGCAGGGCAGCCTGGTGGAGCACGTTCTGATCGTTTGTTGTATCAGGCAAAACTGGCACTGGATGATTCGGCACGACTAAAAGTTGTGCGCAAGATGTATGAAATTCGCTTTGGCGAGCCGTCGCCGCAGCGAAGAAGTATCGAACAACTGCGTGGCATTGAAGGTGTACGGGTACGCAAAACCTATGCCTTACTGGCCAAACAATATGGCGTGAAATGGACGCGCCGAAACTATGACCACACAAAATGGGAAAGTGGTGATGTCCCTAACCGTTGCTTGTCGGCAGCCAATGCCTGCCTTTATGGTGTCACAGAAGCGGCGATTCTGGCGGCAGGTTATGCGCCTGCCATTGGTTTTATCCACACGGGAAAACCCCAGTCCTTTGTTTATGATATCGCCGATGTGTTCAAGTTTGAAACCGTCGTTCCTGCCGCCTTCCGCGTGGCGGCAAAACATCCATCCGACCCCGAGCAGGAGGTGCGCCATGCCTGTCGGGACATGTTCCGAAAAACCAGATTGTTGCGCCGCATTATTCCTTCGATTGAAGAAATTCTGGCGGCGGACGAAATCAACATACCCAAAGAAGAAGGCGTTGTTGAAGCGGCTATTCCCAACAAATCAGGTATTGGTGATGCTGGTCATCGTAACTGAAAACGTGCCACCAAGATTACGCGGACGCTTGGCTGTCTGGCTGCTGGAAGTTCGGGCAGGTGTTTATGTGGGAAAATTCTCCGCAAAAGTGCGTGAAATGATCTGGCAGCAAATCGAAGTTGGCGCTGAGGATGGCAACGTCGTCATGGCCTGGAGCATCAATAACGAATCCGGCTTTGACATCCGAACCTATGGAAAAAACCGCCGTATTCCTGAGGAAATAGACGGTATGAAACTGGTTTCATTTCTTCCCGTTGATGATGATTAGAGCTGCGCTGATGAATTCAAAAAACACTCAAAATTATTCGGTAGCTTTTTTGTTCTTTACAATTTGGTATAAAATACAATAGATTACGGACAAGTATGTTCCCCACACCCGTGGGGATGAACCGACCATGTTGGCATCTTCCAAAATGACGGGACAATGTTCCCCACACCCGTGGGGATGAACCGAAATCGCAAACGCAATCGCATTGCAGAAAGAAATGTTCCCCACACCCGTGGGGATGAACCGATGTGGCGCGGTGAAGAGCAGCAGCGTGTATCATGTTCCCCACACCCGTGGGGATGAACCGCTATTATTGTTGTCCCAGACCCGCCAAATAAAATGTTCCCCACACCCGTGGGGATGAACCGGATATTGTTGTCGATATTGCTGCCCCGGCAGCATGTTCCCCACACCCGTGGGGATGAACCGGTTGCGTTGTTATCTGCGAATAGCCGATCTCAATGTTCCCCACACCCGTGGGGATGAACCGTGCCGCAATCAATTTTTCCAGAGGAGGAGAACATGTTCCCCACACCCGTGGGGATGAACCGATTTTTAACCGTCTGATTTCTTTCCTGTCTCAATGTTCCCCACACCCGTGGGGATGAACCGTTTTGCTATTCCGGCATTATTGAATGAAATAGATGTTCCCCACACCCGTGGGGATGAACCGTTGAAATGCGAGCGCGACAAATGCATCCACTCATGTTCCCCACACCCGTGGGGATGAACCATGCCGTCAGCAGCGCGCATGTGCTGCGCTGCTATGTTCCCCACACCCGTGGGGATGAACCGATTTCATTTTGTTTGGGTCTGCGGCAATATCAATGTTCCCCACACCCGTGGGGATGAACCGAAATCATGGACGCTGTCTCGGATGATAATATCATGTTCCCCACACCCGTGGGGATGAACCGGCCGGATGCGATCTCAATCGCTTTAAGCTGCAATGTTCCCCACACCCGTGGGGATGAACCGGAACGAAGGAGTCAAAAAAAGCAAGGGCTGAGATGTTCCCCACACCCGTGGGGATGAACCGCGACATGATTGATAATCACCGCCAATCAAATGATGTTCCCCACACCCGTGGGGATGAACCGGGATGAGTTGCATCTGCACGATCCTCCGCCCAATGTTCCCCACACCCGTGGGGATGAACCGGACAACAATTTGCAATCAATCTGCAAATCAGAATGTTCCCCACACCCGTGGGGATGAACCGCATTAAGAACTGGATGTATCGCAGGAGGATTTATGTTCCCCACACCCGTGGGGATGAACCGCCAGCGTTTAATGTTTTTCTGCGTGTTTTGCGATGTTCCCCACACCCGTGGGGATGAACCGGCGGTTTTGGATCAACTGGTGGTGTGATTTCTATGTTCCCCACACCCGTGGGGATGAACCGGCAATGTGCGTCAATGTTGATGGCACAGGGTAATGTTCCCCACACCCGTGGGGATGAACCGCGCATTTTGCGCAATGATAACGCGATGCTGAGATGTTCCCCACACCCGTGGGGATGAACCGTTGCGCCGTCGTACAGGCTGAAGAGCAATCCTATGTTCCCCACGGG
>WFOJ01000031.1 GCA_015488125.1 Mariprofundaceae bacterium | reverse complement strand
GAGGAAATTGGCCGGTTCTGCTCCCTTAAGGTGAATCATGTCCATGGTCGCCATGGCCAGCCCCGCGCCATTAACCATGCAGCCAATATTGCCGTCCAGGGCTATGTAATTCAGACCATGCTCCGCAGCCTCGCGCTCACGGGGGTCTTCTTCGTTGATATCGCGCAAGGCGCGAATCGTGGGCTGGCGATACAGCGCATTATCATCCACCGATAACTTGGCATCCAGTGCCACAATATTCCCATCGGTAGTCAGTACCAGCGGATTGAGTTCCAGCAGACTGGCATCATATTGCATGAACACCTCATACAACTGCCCGGCCACCCGGCAAAAAGCCTTGAAGGCATCGCCCTCCAGACCGAGAAAAAAGCCCATGCGCCGCAGGTTGTAAGCAGATGCTCCCGCCACCGGATGCACCAATACGGTCAAAATCTTTTCCGGAGCGGTGTTGGCCAGCTGCTCAATATCCATGCCACCGGCAGCGCTGACCACAAAGGCAGGCATACCCGCATCCCTGTCCATCAGCAGGCTCAAGTAAAATTCGCGGGCGATCGACAAACCTTCTTCCATATAAATGGTGCGCACCACGCGTCCTCTCGGCCCGGTCTGATGGGTAATCAATGGCTGACCGCGCAAAGCTTCGGCTGCCGCCTGTGCTTCTGCCAGTGAACGACACAGGCGAACGCCGCCAGCCTTGCCGCGTCCACCGGCATGAACCTGCGCCTTGATCACGACCAGTTCACCGCCCAGCGCCTGCCAGCCGCTGGCAACTGCCGCTGCATCCTCAACAAGCATGCCGCGAGGCACCGCAATCCCTGCCTGAGCAAGAAGTTGTTTGGCCTGATATTCGTGAATATTCAACATCTTCTCCTGCTACCCTAGGTTGCCAACAACAGCAGACACATTGGGCATACCATGCCGCCAACTATAGCCTCATGCTGTTCATCGCGTCCAGTTCAGCGGAAAACAGTTGACCTAATGATACATTATCGCTTCAATAACGCCATGCGCGAATCCGAACACCAGCTTTGCATCACGAAAATTGAAACCCTGCGCTCGCATCTGGACAAGATCGCCAGTCGCCTGGAAAAACAAGCAGCCGAAAACGCACGTCTGCGCGACGTGCTGCGCCTTGCCGAAACAGAGCTGGAAAAACGCCGCGAGGAAATTCGTGAGCTGGAGAATGAAATCAGCACCCTGCAGCGTGAACGCAATGAGGCGCGCGCCAGGGTTGAGCATGCCATTGGCAGGCTGGATCAACTGATGCAACGACCTTCTTCGGAGGATGACAGTCATGGCTAAACGGGTTGAGGTGACAGTTGCCGGGCGAACATTCACCATCAAAACAGCGGACAGCCCGGGGAAAGTGCAGTCAGCGGCTGATCTGGTGCAGCAAAAGCTTGATGAACTGCGCAGCAGTGGTGGTACGGCTGGTACCGACCGCCTGATGACGCTGGTGGCGCTCAATCTGGCTGGTGAATTGTTAAGCAGCAATCAGGTGGATGCCACCAGTTCCCCTGAAAGCTTGATTTCCGCGCTTGATGATGTAGTGTTGCAGGCAGAGCGTTTAGCTACTGAAGCTCCTGCCCTGCGCGAGTGACTTTTCTGTTTCCCGAGCCGATACGTGCCGACAGGGAACTGCCTATCCGGGCTGTGTGCATACCGCTTCGCGCGGTCGCCTGATGTTCGGGTGAAGTGCCCACCTCGTAATAGAGGGTTCGGTTACACATCGTCTATCGTCAGGGCGGGAGTTTTTCTTCTCCATCGTCGCCAACAGGTTTTACCCCTTGAACAAACACGATCTTCGCCTGCGCCTTCTCCGTGCCAGAGAACAGCTTTCCGAATCGCAACGCCATTTTTATTCCCGACAGATCATATCCAGCCTCAGGGCATTGCTTCACCATCATCACATCCGCGAAGTGCTTGCCTATCATTCCATCGGTGCCGAAGTGGAAACGGCTGCATTGCACCGGCAGCCCGCAGATATTCCTGTGTACGCGCCGGTATGTATGGCTGATTCACGCATGATCTGGCGCAGCAGCGCTCATGCCCGCTGGACTATTTCATCCCACCGGACACCTGAACCGGTTGACGGCAAGGTATGGCGACCCCAGGCAGGCCGACGCTGCGCCGTGGTATGCCCACTCCTTGGCTTTGACCGGCAGGGCAACCGGCTGGGTATGGGGGCAGGTTATTTTGACCGCTGGCTGGCCGAATACCACCATCACCTTGTCTTTAGCATTGGTCTGGCTTTTGCCTGCCAGGAAGTGGAGCAGCTGCCGGTTGAGTTACACGATCATCCGCTGGACATGATTATTACAGAAAAGGAAACCATTGCGTGTCAGAACATATCAATATCCTCGCCATCGGCGATGTGATCGGTAAAGCAGGCCGACGAGCACTGCAACAACATCTTCCGGATATTATTGATCGCCACATGATTGATTTTGTCATTGCCAATGGCGAAAACCTGGCATCAGGGCGTGGCATTACGCCAAATACGGCTGCTGAAATGTTTCGCCTGGGTGTTAATGTACTGACCAATGGCAATCATTGCTGGGATCAGCGCGATTTCATGAAAATCATTGAGAGCGATGATCGCTTTGTGCGCCCAGCCAATTTCACCCGTCACGCACCGGGGCGAGGCTGGACGATTCAGGAAACAGCCGGCGGTATTCCGGTGGCTGTTGTTAACGTCATCGGGCAAATTTTCATGGGACCGTGGGATTCGCCCTTTGAAGCCGTTGACCGCGTCATCAACGAAATCCCTGAAGATGTACGCATTATCGTGGTGGATATGCATGCCGAAGCTACCAGCGAAAAAATGGGCATGGGCTGGTACCTTGATGGCCGCAGCAGCTTTGTGTATGGCACCCATACCCACGTTCCCACCTGTGACGAAACCATTCGCCCCAAAGGCACGGCGTACCAGACCGACCTTGGCATGACCGGCTCATATCAATCAGTAATTGGCAACAAGGTTGATGGTTGCCTGGTACGCATGGTGCAGGGTCTGCCACAACGCTTTGAAGTGGTGGAACGTGGCGCCAGCGTCTATGCCACGCGGGTCAAAGTCGATGTGGCCAGCGGCCAGGCCATCGAAATCGAACGTATTTACCGTGCGCCCGGCTGATCATCCACCCCATGCAGCGCATCACCCTGAAGCAATTACGCATAGTGGAAATACTGGCCCGGGAGCGCAGCTTTTCCAAGGCAGCCCGCTGCGCGCATTTAACCCAACCTGCTGTTTCCATGCAAATCAAACAACTGGAAGATCAGTTGCAACTGCCCTTGTTCGAACGTCAGGGACGACAGGTGTTATTAACCGAGGCAGGAGCGGAAGTGCTAAAATGCGCCCAGCACATTCAGGAGCAACTTACCCAGACCGCAGAGCGCCTGGAAGCCATGCGCGGACTCGAAGGCGGGCGGCTGCATATCACCATGGCGGCCACCGCCAATTATTTTGCGCCTCAGTTGATTGCCGCCTTCCACCGCCAATACCCGAAAGTGGATATTCAGCTTTCAGCCACCAACCGAGAAGGCTTGCTACATGCACTGGACGATCATGTCACCGACATGGCCATTATGGGAACTCCACCAGATGACCATCATTTGATCGGTCACTCGTTTATGAAGAACCCACTGGTGATTATTGCCCATCCCGAGCATCCGTTGGCCAGCAGAAAAAACATCAAACTTCAAGACCTCGCTGATATTCGTTTTATTGTTCGTGAAGCCGGTTCCGGCACGCGCCGGGCGGCCGAGCGTTTTTTTGAAGCGCGCGGCCTGAAGTTGCAAGCAGCAGCCGCCATGAACCGGGTAGAAGCAATCAAACAAGCGGTTATGTCTGAACTTGGCCTTGGCATTGTGTCGTTACATACCCTGGATATGGAATTAAAACTGCAACGACTCGTGGTGCTGGACGTAGCAGAGTTTCCCATTACCCGTCATTGGTTTATCGTTCACAAGGAAGGCAAGCGCTTTACGCCCGTGCAACAGGCGTTTCGCGACTTTGTATTGCAACACGCTCCCTCGCTGATTCATTTACCGTCATGCTGATTCTGTCCCGGCGGTGGTGGGCTGTCCTGCTGCTACTGATGATCAGCAGCACCGCCCAGGCCACACCAAAAGATGTATATGAACAGGCATTGATACTGGCTGGTCATGGAAAATACCAACAAGCCATTTCACTGCTTAAGGGTGGTGCGAACAGCTTGCCTGCCGCCTCGCTCTGGCAATCGCGGCTTCAGGCAGCTAGCGTGCTGATTGCCTCACTGGCAAGTCAGCAAGTCATTACCAGGCCCGGCGTGAACCCCTATCTGTTGCTGGCCGTGCAATACCAGCAACAGCATCCGCCGCCATCAGTGATCAGAAGCTGGTGGCCCACCGTGCTGGCAACGGTTATCCCCGGCGCTGGTCACGCTTGGCTGGGCCGCTGGCACGATGCCATAACAGCTGCCATAATGATCTGGCCCATGCTGCTACTAACGCTTTGGGCCTGGCATCGAAACATGGGACCGGTGACTGTTTTTTTTGCTGTGATCACCCTATGGCTGTGGTCAGGTACGGTGTTTTCAGCCACGCTGCTATCAGGACGCGCTACCCTGGATGCTTACCACCTGTGGTGGCTGGGCGTCTGGCAGGCGTCAGGTTTACCAGGCCATCTGTCGTAGAAATATTGCTTTTTCGTTTTGCAACGATATAATCCGCAGCCTTTTTTGCAAGCGTACCTGAACTGGTACGCGCATGCAATCAGCATTTTTTGCCGGCGGGGCAAAGGGGGTGATGTTTTAATGCCAGGAGTCAAGGTAGGTGTCGACGAGCCCATCGAAATGGCTATCCGTCGTTTTCGCAAGCAGGTTGAGCGTGCCGGTGTCATTACCGAATGCCGCCGTCGCGAGGCTTATGAAAAGCCGTCTGTTGCCAGAAAACGCAAGGAAGCAGCCGCTCGCAAGCGCCTGATGAAACGCCTTCGCCGCGTTCGCATGCGCGAAAATCGCGATTATTGACCGCTATTCCACCTGCGTGATCAGCGCAGCATGCCGGGGTTCTACTCCGGCATGCTGCGTTCTGTGGCCCACCACTGAACAGGAAGACTTATGCTGGAAAACATCATCTCAGACATGAAAACAGCCATGAAGGCGGGCGATAAAGTGCGTCTGAATGCTATTCGTATGTTGCGTGCTGCACTTAAAGATCAGGAAATCGCCCTTGGTCACATCCTGACAGAGGACGATATAGTGCAAACAGTTGACCGCCTGATCAAACAGCGTCGCGATGCTGCCAATCAGTACCAGCAGGCTGGTCGTGAGGACCTTGCTGCCAAAGAAACAGCCGAAATCGAGGTGCTGATGGCCTATATGCCAGCGCAACTGGATGAAGCAGCGATTGTTGAAGCGGTGAAAACAGCGATTACAGCCACTTCTGCCAGCGGCATGAAAGACATGGGCAAGGTCATGGGGGCCCTGAAATCACTTCAGGGCAAGGCGGATATGGCCCTTGTTTCAGCCCGGGTCAAGGCTGCGTTGCAGAGCTGATCACGGGCGACGGGCATGGCCTATTACCCCGATGCCTTTCTGGAACAACTGCAATCACGGATTGACCTGGTTGATCTGATCGCCGCATATGTGGAGCTAAAGCGCTCTGGCAACAATATGTTTGGCCTGTGCCCCTTCCATAACGAGAAAACACCTTCTTTTTCTGTATCGCCAGAGAAACAGATGTATTATTGTTTTGGTTGCGGCAAGGGCGGCAATGCCTTTCAATTTGCCATGGATTATCACGGCTACAGCTTCACGGAAGCCGTCGCCTGGCTGGCTGATCGCGCGGGCCTTCCCTTGCCTGTACAGGATCAGCGCCAGCAACAGCGACAACGAAAAAAAAAACAACAGCGCCAGCAGGTAGACAGCCTGTTACAGCAGGTCGCACAATGTTTTCAACAGCAGTTATCAGGTCCGGCCGGCGCTGAAGCGCGGGCGTATTTACAACAACGAGGCTTGCCTGATGAGGTAATTCGTCACTATCAGCTTGGTTTTGCCCCCGCCGGTTATGGCTTTTTGCAACAGCGTTTCCCGGAGGAGGTCTGGCCAGAGTTGGAAGCTGCCGGCATGCTGTTTCGCAATGAACGCGGTTTTGGCGACCGCTTTCGCCAGCGTGTCATGTTTCCTATCAGAAATGACAGAGGTGAACTGGTTGGCTTTGGTGGTCGTGTATTAGGTAAAGGTGAACCCAAATACCTGAACTCGCCGGAAACGAATGTTTTTCACAAGTCCTCATTGCTGTATGGGCTGTTCGAACACCGTGAACATATCCGCCGCAACAAACAGTTGCTGGTGGTCGAAGGCTACATGGACGTACTGGCACTGGCTGCACACCACATGCCAATTGCGGTTGCACCGCTGGGGACGGCGATCAGCGAACAGCAGTTACGCATGATTTTTCGCCTGTGTGAGGCACCAGTGTTCTGCTTCGATGGTGATGAAGCCGGCTACAAGGCAGCATGGCGTGCTCTGGAACGCATGTTGCCACTGCTTAAACCGGAATGGCAACCACGCTTTCTGTATTTACCGCAGGGTGAGGATCCGGATTCACTGTTGCAGCAACAAGGGGAGGATGGCATGCGCCAGCACATGGATAAAGCGCTTTCAGCCGTTGATAGCTGGTTGCTCGGCTTGCGCCAGCTGACCGGTGAGGGTGTGGAAGGCAGGGCACGCATGGCGGCACAGGCAGCCCGCATGCTAGGCAGCATTCAGGATCCCTTTCTTCGCGAGGCATGGCAGGATGCAGCTGCCTTGCGCACTGGCAGTCGGCAACTGGCTACTGATCGTCGGCGGCACACGCTTATCAGAGATGAACAAATAACGCGCCGTCGCATGCCAAGTAACCGCTTGCAGGACCGGTTTCTCGCCGCCTTGTTTCAAAAACCGGAGCGTTTTCACAAGCTGCCTGATGACGCATGCAATTTTATACTTGACGATGATGAGCTTCGCCTGTTATACAACCGCGCCTTATCGCTGAGTCAGTTTGAACAAACAGCAGGCGAGGCATGCGCCGCCTATTTACAGCGCATCTTCCCTGACGACCCACATATTCCGCGCTGGATCAACGAGCATCCGGTATCGGACCTTGAATTTTCCAGCATCACACTCGATATGTTGCGTGCCTGGCTGGAATATGCTGCCAGTGCAACTGGTGATATGGCCGAAAAAGTGCGTATTCGCCAGCGTCTGGCACACATTCGGCAGCAGCAGCGAAATCTGACTGAACAACTAGAATCTGAGCGCAGAGGTAAGCATGACGCCTGATAAAATCCGTATTCGCGAGCTTGGTAGCCTGGTTTCCAAAGGCAAGGAAATTGGTTATATTACCTATGATGATCTGAACAAACACCTGCCGGAAGGACTGGTGTCGGCTGATCGCATTGAACAAGTCATCAATGTGTTCACCGAGATGGGTATCGAGGTGGTGGATCCTGAACGTGCGCCAACGGGCGCTTACGCCGTGCGCAAGGATCGCCTGCGCAAGGAAGATTCGGCCCTTAGGGCAGATACCACCACACTGGGCACCGTCATCCGCATTGACGATCCTGTGCGTATGTATTTGCGTGAAATGGGAACGGTTGAACTGTTAACCCGTGAGGGTGAAATTGAAATTGCCCGCCGTATTGAAGAAGGGCGCATGCAGATTCACGAAGCCATCTGCCTGTGTCCGGCAACGTTTCGTGAAATCATGCAACTGGGCGAGCGAGTGATTGAGATTCGCGATGCCGCGGTCGAAAGTGGTGAACCCCCTGTCTTCCGTGATATTCTCGATGTTGACCAGAAAGTGGTGAATGCAGCGGCCATCGCCGAATACGAACGTCGCCTTAACAGTACTGACGATGATGAGGAAGATGAACCGATCGAGCCGGAAAAAATGGACCCGGATGAACTCAACGAGGCCATTAAAGCGCGTCGCGCCACCCCTGATGGCACACCCATGGATGAAACCGTCATCACCATGGAAGAGCAGCTTGAGGAGGCATTGCGTCATTTTGAAGCGGCCAAGCAATACCACGATCAGTACCTGAAGCTGAAAGCAGCGTTTGATAAAAAACCTGACGACATCAAGCTGGCGACGCAGGTTAACGAGGCCATGCAGGGAATGCTTCAGGAACTGGTAGCCATTCCTTTTTCTGCCAAACAGATCAATGCACTGGTACAACGCTTCAAACATGCTGTTGATCGCGTGCGTCGTTTTGAACGCGAAATTCGCGATTTGTGCCTGAATGCCAAGATGCCACGTAAACTGTTTGTCGAAACATTCGTACCCAACGAGACCAACGAACGTTGGATTGACGAGTTGTTGCGTGAGCACCCTGATGCGCGCTGGCATGCCGAAATCAGTCGTCTAGCACCGAAGATCCGCGAGAACCAGCGCCGCCTGCGCCGTGTCGAGCAGGATAGCGAGATGGAAGTGGAGGAACTCAAGGAAGTAGCCCGCCGCCTGACCATGGGCGAAGCCAAAATGCGTCAGGCCAAGCGGGAAATGATTGAAGCCAACCTTCGTTTGGTGATTTCCATTGCCAAAAAATACACCAATCGCGGCCTCGGTTTTTTGGATTTGATCCAGGAAGGTAATATCGGGCTGATGAAAGCCGTGGATAAATTTGAATGGCGACGTGGCTACAAATTTTCGACCTATGCCACCTGGTGGATTCGTCAGGCGATCACCCGTTCGATTGCCGACCAGGCGCGCACTATTCGCATTCCTGTGCATATGATTGAGACAATCAACAAGATCACCCGCGTATCACGCCAGATGGCGCAGGAAGTTGGCCGTGAACCGACACCGGAAGAACTGGCAGAAAAACTGGAAATGCCAATTGAGAAAGTCGAGCAGATCCTGGAAGTTGCCAAGGAACCGGTTTCACTGGAAACCCCTGTGGGCGATGATGATGATTCACAACTTGGCGATTTTGTCGGCGATATTCATGCTGAGAACCCATTGGATGCAACCGTCAGTGATGCTTTGGCCGAGGCGACGCTTGAAGTCCTTGATAACCTGACACCAAGGGAAGAAAAAGTGCTGCGCATGCGTTTTGGCATTGGCATGAACACCGATCATACACTGGAAGAGGTTGGCAAACAGTTTGGTGTGACGCGAGAACGTATTCGCCAGATCGAAGCCAAGGCTCTGCGCAAGCTGCGTCACCCTTCCCGCTCACAGAAGCTCAAAACCTTTGCTGATCGCCCGGATGATGCCCTGCCGGGTGCGATTTCCTGAATAACGGATGAAGAAGTAATTATTATGCTTGGTAAAAAACTGTTTGGGATGTTCTCCCGTGACATATCCATCGACCTTGGCACAGCCAATACACTGATTTATGTGCGCGGTGAGGGTATCGTTCTTAACGAACCTTCCGTGGTTGCCGTTTATGAAGGCGATGGCCGCAATAATCGCAAGGTGCTGGCTGTTGGTGAAGATGCCAAGCGCATGCTCGGACGCACACCTGACTCCATTTCTGCCATTCGTCCACTGAAAGATGGCGTGATTGCAGATTTTCTTGTCACTGAAGAAATGTTGCGCCAATTTATCCGCAAGGTGCATCGCCGTTCCTGGGGAGCGACACCACGCATTGTGATTTGTGTGCCCTATGGTTCTACCCCGGTTGAGCGGCGCGCTATTCGTGATTCCGGTCTGGCCGCTGGCGCCCGTGAAGTTTATTTGATTGAAGAACCGATGGCAGCGGCGATTGGTGCCGGATTGCCTGTGACGGAAGCTTCCGGATCCATGGTTGTCGATATTGGCGGCGGCACCTCTGAAATTGCCGTGATCAGCTATGGTGGCATTGTGTATTCGCGTTCGGTGCGTGTTGGTGGCGACAAGATGGATGAAGCCATCATCAACCATTTGCGACGTAAATACAGCCTGTTGGTAGGCGCGCCAACGGCAGAAAAAATCAAGATGCAATTAGGCGCTGCTTACCCGCAACCCGATGATCGCCGTACCATGGATGTCAAAGGCCGCGATTTGATCAATGGCGTTCCCAAAACCCTGACGCTGGATGATTCGGAAGTTCTTGATGCACTGACGGAATCGGTTAACGCCATTGTGGAAGGCGTTAAGGTATGCCTGGAACGCACGCCACCTGAACTGGCTGCGGATATTGTCGATAAAGGCATTATGCTGACCGGTGGTGGCGGTTTGCTGCGTGGCCTGGACCAGTTGCTGCGTGAGGAAACAGGGCTGCCGGTCACGGTCGCCGAAGATGCACTGAACTGCGTGGTGCTGGGCAGTGGTCACGTCCTTGAAGAGCTCGACCGCATGCGTGGTGTGCTCTCCAAAGACTGAAGCGTAGTCGCCTGTGCGACGGCAGT
>WFOJ01000030.1 GCA_015488125.1 Mariprofundaceae bacterium | reverse complement strand
GCATCAAACCAATGCAACCGGAATGCGATATGGCCTCCGGATCGTATGAAGATTCGACATACACCACCGCCTGCACCAGCGCCGGTTCCAGTGCATGCTGTCTGGCAATACGCCTGATCAACGGGTTAAACTTGCGCTGATTGGCGCGAAACTGCGCTGCATCAAAACCTTTTTTATGGGTGACGCGGCCATCATCGGTAAAGACAAGCTCGGCTACAAAGCGATAACCCTTACCCATTTTCCGATCGGTAAAATACCAGTGACCATTGGCATCGAGGTATTTATAGACCTTTGCCTCGGTAGTCAGCGCAGGCAACAGCAAGGCCAGCAGTAACAGCGTTTTTGCCTTTATGCCTTGAGCCAGCACGCCACCATCCCTTCCAGCACCTGCCGGGCTGCCGCCACATGCGCTGTGCCAGTCATTCGATCCGCTGATTGCACCCAGCGGCTGTCATCCAGTTCATCGGCGCATTGCTGACACAACCGGGCAATGGCGGCATCATCCACTTCCAGATGGCATTGCAGCGCCAGCACCTGATGCCGCCAGGCAAACGCCTGATGGGCATACGCCTCACTGCGCAGCAGCCACTGTGCGCCGGCAGGCAGAGTGAAGGTCTCGCCGTGCCAGTGAAATGCCGTAAACGTATCAGGCATAACAGCCATCCAGCGTGCATCCGTTGTCACCCGCTGCACAGGGAACCAGCCAATTTCACGGCAGTTACCGGCTATCACCTCACCGCCTAATGCTTCAGCCAGCAATTGTGCGCCGAGGCACACGCCCAGCACCTTGCTGCCCGCATCCAGTTGCCTTCGCAGCCATGCCTTTTCTGCCGTCAGCCAGGGGTGTTGCTGCACATCATGCACACTCATCGGCCCGCCCATGAGCACAATATGTTGACATGCGGTATCAGGCAACGGATCACCGGCATAAGGGTGAACAAGTTTCACCTGCATGCCCCGCGCTTGCAACAAAGGTTGTAAACAGCCCGCCGTTTCAAAAGCCACATGCTGGATGATGCATACAGACATTATTGCCGCCTTTTGGGATGAAAACGAATTTCATTACGTTTGAACACGGCATACTGTTCTCGCGGCAAGGTGAACGGTGCAGCCGCACGAATGGCTGAAATCAACGTCTGATCAAACACGTCCGAACCGGATGTTTCGATCAGGGTAATGCGTTTCACGCTGCCATCGCGGGCAAGCTCGACGCGCACCAGTGGATCACGCAAATGCGCAGGCAGGCCGCCGGGCACTTTCCAGTGCCGCTGTACGGCTGCACGCATCATGGCAATATAGCGTTCAAGTTCCCGTTTGCTAAGCTGTCTGGCCTGCAAGGCCTGTTGGTCGATGTGGGGGGCACTGTGCCGCTTGTGACGATCATCAGCAGAGACAGCCGGTGCGAAGGGATCGAAATCTTCGTGCGCTGGCTTTTTGGCCACCGGTTCAGGGACCTGTTTCGGTTCAGGCTTTGGCTTCGGTTTTGGCTTCTCCGGTGGCGGTGTGACCGCTGGTGCAGGCTTTGGTTTGGGCTTTTCTTCAAGTTTGGGAAGCTTCGGCTGAGGCGCAACAGGGGGCTGTTCCGCCACAGGTTTTGCTGCCGACTGGACTGGCTCCGCAGGCTGCGGTTCCGGCGCTGGCTTCGCTGGCTCCGGCTTTGGCGGCACTGCCTTGTGTTGCAACTGACGATCCAGTTCCTCAGCCGTAATCATACTGACCTCAACACGCTGCAAAGGCTTGTGCTGCTGCTGCGGGTGATAGAACGTGTACAACACCAGGCCACCGATCAGCAATACATGCAGGGCCAGCGCGAATATAATATCAGTATCGCTGACATCATAGCTGCTTTCAGCATCAACAGACTGATCATGACGCATTATTGACTGCTTGTTAGCGCACCGGCTCGGTGACCAGCCCCACCTTGCGAACACCTGCTTTTTCCAGCGTACTCATCACCTGAGCGATCCGTTCATAAGGCGTTTTGGCATCACCGCGAATATACACCGGCACATCGGGTTTCTGCTCCCGAATGGCCTGCACCCGCGCTGCCAGTTGTGCCGCCTTGACGGCATGCTTTTGCAAAAAAATCTCGCCGGAACTGCGCACACTGATCACCAGCGGCTCAACATCCTGCTGCATGGCGGATGATGCTGCATCAGGCAGATCCACATTAACTCCTTGCGTCAGCAAAGGAGCCGTCACCATAAAAATAATCAGCAACACCAACATCACATCGACCAGCGGTGTTACGTTGATTTCACCCATGGGTTCCGTGTCCTTACCCCATTTGCTTTGCCCTGCCCACATGGCTTACTCCCGGATGTGGCGTGCCATGATGTTCAGAAACTCCGAAGAGAACTGCTCCATATTGGCGGCCAACCGCTTAAGATCAGCGGTAAACTTGTTGTAGGCAATCACTGCCGGAATGGCCGCCACCAGGCCGAACGCCGTTGCCACCAGCGCTTCGGCAATACCCGGAGCCACCGCCGTCAGTGAGGTGTTTTGCGTCAGGGCAATACCCTGAAATGCCGTCACAATGCCCCAGACGGTACCAAACAGGCCGATAAACGGTGAGGTAGAGCCAACGGTTGCAAGAAACGATAAATGCCGGGAAAGCGCTTCCATTTCGCGTGAAAAAGCAGCGTCCAGTGAGCGCCGAATGCCATCGAGACCACCGGCAGCAACAATCTTGCCCGATTCAATATGCTGCGATGATTCTTTGCGCTGACGCAGATATTCACGATAACCAGCCTGAAAAATATTGGGCAGAGGACTGTTCGGATACATCTGCGGAATCCCTGAAAGCAGGGTATCCATATCCGAACCGCTCCAGAAATTCTCGGCAAACGCCGTCGCCTCTTTTTGCGCTTTGCTATAACTGCGCCATTTGCTGAAAATAATCGCCCAGGAAGCGATCGACAACCCCAGCAATAACAGCAGCACGCCCTTGACGATCGGCCCCGCCCCAAGTACCAGGCTCCACACACTTAATTGTTCTGGCATATTCACTCCCGCAAATACCTCGGCGGCATTTTCAAACAAAGTCCCAAGCCTGCAAGATCAGGGGCAGTTGACAAGAGTCAGAACAGGGATTGGCTGTTGCTCTTTCTGCCCCGGACGACGCTGCACGCCGGATAACCGCAGATCTGATTCAGCGCAGGCGTTTGAATCGTTTCCCCTGGCATGCATAAATACGCGAAGGCATACCCGTCACGGTCCCGGAACATGATGGAAGATAGGTGCGCAGCCAGCGCGTCAGACGATAACGGGTGCGACGATCAGCCACTTGTGTGGGACGCCCGCGCCGATTCAGACTGCTTGATAGCACATAACCACCACTACAGGCAGCCAGTTGACGAACCTGCGGCGAGGCATCAAGACGCACAGCCACTGACCCGCGATGATAACAGACTGCTGGCAAGCCTGCTTTGGCGCGAAACACCAGCGTCACCGGGCCGGGCCAATATTGTCGGGCATAATGGCGAAGCAGTGGCGAAGGCAGAAGCGCCAGACGAAGCGCTGACGATACATCGGCAGCCAGCAACAAAAATGGCCCGGCACGCTGTTTGAATACCCGCATACGTTTGACGCCCTGAGGTGAAAACGGCGAAGCTGCCACGCCAGGCACAGTGGCCGTGTGATGCGCCAACAATCCCCCTGTTTTCAGATGCGCTGCTGCCCGCAGACAATGCAGCCGATCAGCAACCGAATACCGCCTAAACCTCGTAGTCGATGACCGTGCGCGCACAGGCCAGTTCCTTCATCAGGGCGATGGCAGGCTGGTGAGCCGGATGCGCCTGATAGCTGTGCAGCGCTTCCCTGTCGGCCAATGTGGCGGTCAACACCACATCGGCAGATTGTGGCGAGTGTAAAATATCAATGCCAACCTCCAGCGACAACAAACCGGGAATCCTGCCCCGCATGGTCTCCAGCACCGTTTTGACCTCTGCTGCACGATCGGCATCGTGCAACGACCACATCACGATGTGACGAATCATACAATCGCCTATTGATGAATCGCACGATCCTGCGAATCCAGTACGGATTCATGGATCATCTCGGACAAGGTCGGATGCGGGAACATATGATGAATCAACTCAGCCTC
>WFOJ01000029.1 GCA_015488125.1 Mariprofundaceae bacterium | reverse complement strand
GAGTCCACCTGACCGCTATCGCATAATTGACCGAAACCGCCTTGCCAATCTTTGCGGTATACGAGGTGAAGAATATTTGAGAGAGCTGCATCTTGGATGGACGGGCGGAGAGCTGAAGCGTGAGCCAGTACGTCAAAGCAAATGGACGGACCCTGTCGCTGTCGGTAGTGAAAATTACATTGAACTGGTTAAAGAGCGGCTTGGCCTTGCTGCTCGAAAGAAACAGATAAGCAACGATGGTAAAACAATCGTGATTCGAGAGCCCGGTTCTGCTTACAACGTCCATTTTAACGTCGAAATGAGCCCTTTAAGTACGGAAAATAGCGTGCTTTTTGATGAAAGTTTAACGATATCAACATGAATAAAACATCGGTGTTGAAAGTAAAACTGAAAGAAGCCAGGAGCGATTTTTCCTACTGGCAAAATCAATCATATGAAGCAAGGCTGGAAGCGCTGGAACAGATAAGAAACGAATACACAGGCTGGAAATATGATCATCAACAAGGATTTCAGAGAGTTTATCGCGTTATTAAGAAAAAATGACGTTCGTTATCTGATTGTTGGCGGTTATGCCGTGGCATTTCACGGTCATCCACGCTACACGAAGGATTTGGATGTATGGATATGGATGGATCAACACAATGCGCAACGATTGCTAACAGCGCTGAATGAATTCGGCTTTCATTCGCTTGACTTGCAACCCGAAGACTTTTGCATCCCCGGATATGTGATCCAGCTTGGCTATCCTCCCAGCAGAATTGATTTGCTGACAGCTATTGATGGTATCGTTTTCGAAGATTGCTATGCAGACAGAATTGAAATTGAGGTCGAAGGCACGATCGTCAACTTCATCGATTTGGAAAACCTGAAAAAAAACAAAAAGGCATCAGGTCGCCATCAGGATCTGGCCGATTTGGAAAATCTCCAACCATAGAACTCAGACGGAGGGATAGCAACCCGGGGCCACGTCCCGTGATATTGAGTTATGAGTTATTTGCTGGATACCAATATCATATCTGAATTGGTGCGCTCCAGACCCAATGATGCGGTTCTGGCATGGTTTGCGGATGTGGCAGAGGAGTGGGGCAGACTGCAAGCCAATGCGGAAAGACCAGTGCCAGCTATTGATAGTTTGCTCACTGCCACAGCTTTGCACCATGAACTGCGTATGGTGACAAGAAATGCCAGGGATTTTGATTATGCCGGGCTGGAAACCATTAACCCCTGGCTGTTATGGTATTTTGAGACATCCAAATCTCAGTGATCACTCAAGGCGGGGATCAAAGACATCACGCAAACCTTCGCCCAGCAGGTTATAGCCGAGTACAGTGATCAAAATGGCCATGCCAGGATAAAACGACAACCACCAGGCCACCTGAATATTATCCTTGCCATCGGTCAGGATATTGCCCCAGGAGGGATCCGGCGGCTGCACGCCAAGACCAAGAAAAGAAAGCCCCGATTCAAGCAATACTGCGCCGGCAACGCCAAGCACCGCCGAGACCAGCACAGGCCCCATGGCACCAGGCAGCATATAAGCCCACATGATGCGCAATGGCGAAGCGCCCAGCGCCCGCGCTGCCAGCACATATTCGCGTTGATTCAGGCTGAGAAATTCCGCCCGCACCAGCCGTGCCACGCCCATCCATGACGTCAGGCCGATCACGATCATGATATTCCATATGGATGGCTCAAGAAAGGCGATGACGGCCAGAATCAGGAAAAAAGTCGGGAAACACAGCATCATATCAGTTGCGCGCATCAGCATGGCATCAATGCGGCCACCATAAAAACCGGCAATAGCGCCAAGGATAATGCCAAGCGCCATGCTGATGCCGACGGCGACCAGCCCCACTGACAACGATACGCGCGCGCCATAAAGCATGCGTGAAAACACATCACGGCCCAGGGTATCTGTGCCGCACCAGTGGGTGGCTGATGGCGGCAGCAGAATGCTTCGCACATCCACATGCGTGGGTTCATAAGGAGCCAGCCAGGGGGCCAGCAGGGCCAGCATCACAACGCACAGGACAATAAGACCGCCAACAATCAGCAGCGGATATCGCATCAGGATGTTCATTGCAGCGAGCTCCGGGTGCGCGGGTCAGCCCAGGCGTAAGCCAGATCAGCGAGCAGATTGCCCAGCAGAGTCAGCACCGCGCCAATGACGGTAATACCCATGATCAAGGGATAATCACGAGCCAGAATCGCCTCATAAAACAAGCGTCCCATGCCTGGCAGGGAGAACAGGTATTCGACAATCACCGAGCCGCCAATCAATCCTGGCACGGAAAGCCCCAGCAAGGTAATAACGGGAAGCAGGGCATTTTTTAACGCCAGACGATAATGGATTTGTCGCTCCGGGTAGCCCATGGCTCGCGCTGTGGTGATATAATCGGCACGAATCACTTCCAGCATGCCGCTGCGCATAAAACGACTCATGCCAGCTAAACCACCAATAGCCGAAATCAGCACAGGCAGCAGCAGGTGTTGCAACAAATCCCATTGCTGTTGCCACCAGCCAAGTTGTTCCCAGCCATAATCATGCATGCCGGAAACCGGTAGCCAGCCAAGATTCACGCCAAGCCCGATCATCAGCAACAAACCAAGCCAGAAGGAGGGGATGGCAAAGCCAAGAAACACCAGTACCGTCAATCCGCGATCCAGCCAGGAATCGCGATGCACCGCAGAAACAACACCAACTGGAATCGCGACGACGATAATCAGCAGCATGGCCAGTGTATTCACCCAAAGTGTGACAGGCAGACGCTCGACGATTTTATCCAACACCGGACGGCCATCACTGGAAAACGACTGGCCAAAATCCAGAACAGCCAGACGCTGCAACCAGTGCCAGTATTGCTCGTATAACGGCTGATCGAGTCCGTAATAGTGTCGCAGGCGTTCAATATCCTGTGCGGACACCTTGGGATTAAATTCCTGACCGACCACCGACGGCTCACCTGGTGCCAAATGCATCATGGCAAAAGAAATCACCGTAATACCCAGCAATAGCGGCAGCATGGCCAGCAAGCG
>WFOJ01000028.1 GCA_015488125.1 Mariprofundaceae bacterium | reverse complement strand
CTGAACCAGGCGCGTTCTTCGGGCAGAAAACCGGAGTTTTTTTGATTGCCTCGCCAGTTTTTCAGGTCAATTGGCTGATGGGCAATATTGATATCACCACATACCACAAGACGCCGACCGCTATCCCGAAGTTGGCAGATCCATGGTAAAAAGCGATCCATAAAATGATATTTGACGGCCTGACGTTCGTTAGAACTGGAGCCGGAAGGAAAATAGACGCTGATCACGCTAAGGTCGCCAAAATCAGCCTGTATATAGCGTCCTTCGCGATCCATATCCTGCCAGTTGTGTGCGTGATCGACGCTGCCCAGGCCGATATGCACGGCATCAGGTTGTTGTCGGCTGTATAGGGCCACGCCTGAATAGCCCGGTTTTTCCGCACAGTGAACAAAGCGATGGTAGCCTTCTGGCTGTGCTTCCCTGGGCAATTGATGCTCGTGTGCCTTGAGTTCTTGCAAGCAAAGCACATCAATATCCTGTGTGGCAAACCAGGGCCAGAAGCCCTTGCGCGTGGCGGCACGAATCCCGTTGACATTAAACGTCATCACACGTTTCACTGTTCGTTCTCCGCTTGCCAGTTGGTAATCCACTGTTGATAGTCTGCCAGTGGTTTGAGATCCTTTGCATCAGGAATAAAAATACCGGTGCGGCTGCTTTGCAGGTGTTCCCACCAACCGGCGATAAAGCGGTGGTAGGTCTCGTCCACCAATGGTGTGTTGGCTGCCGCTTCAGGTCCGACGTATTGCGGGCTGGAGGCAATATCACCCCGAACGGCAATACGCAGATTGCCGATAATGGGCGTGTCGCGGGTATCCAGCATGGCAAACTGCCCTGCCAGGTTCAGATACATCAGCCATGCCGTCCCTGCTTCGTGCGTGGCCAGTTGTTGCTGCATTTGCGCCTTATCGGGTAGCGGCACTGCTGACAGACGATGAAGCACGGCGTGGGCAAAAATACCGCGCACCAAAAAATCAAAACGTCCCGGACGATGCAACAGTTGCAGGCCCTGGCTGGATTTTTTCAGGCGTTTGCCGTGCCAGTTAGCGGCTTCGTCAAGATCGGATGTACGCCAGTCTTCGCGCTGTAACGGCTCGGCAAAAGTGCAACTGCGCCATTGCGACGTGTTCTGTTGCCGCCGCCAGCAATGTTTGCCGGAGTCGGCAAGCGCATCAATGCTAAATAGTAGCTTCATAACGTACCCTCGCACATCCTGGCAATTTTGGGCAAGCCCGTGCCCGGATCAAGACAGAGGCATAATTCACCGCGTAGCAGACGCAGTAAATCATCGCCGATCAATTGGCCGCGCCAACCTTTAAGGCAATCCAGCTCCGGGGGCGGGCCTTTTTGCTCTCTTCCCCAGGAAGCCAGTTCAGCCAGTTCACTGCGTTTGACCAGAATGCAACTGGCAACATCACAGGCATCGGCGCGCAGGCGAACCAGTGTGTTGAGCAACTCAAGGCGTAGCTCCGTGCCTGCCGTATGCAGTGGTGAGCTGGGTGCTTTCGGCCAGTGTTGTTTGTCGCATAACTGCCCTTGTTGCCAGACGCGGATCAGTTCATCACCAAAGCGACGAATCAGGCCGCTGCTGAGTCCCCGCATGCGACGCATGGTGTCGATATCCAGATGCTCACGCCTGGCCATTTCCAGCAGTGGTTCATCCTGGATCAGGCGGCGGCGTGGCAGGTTGCGTTTGCGCGCTTCCTGCTCGCGCCAGGCTGCCAACTCACGCAGTACCGCCAGTGCCCGACCGCGCAGGCGGTTGCTGCCCTTGCAGCGCCAAAAGACGGTGCTGCTATCTTCTTCATAGCTTTGCTGGTCGCATAACGCAGCCTGCTCTTCTTCCAGCCAGCCGCGTCGGCCACGGGCTTCGAGTTGCTCATTGAGCGTCTGATAGACAGGCATCAGGTAAATCACATCATTGGCAGCATACGAGAGTTGCTGGGGGCGCAGCGGCCTGGCCATCCAGTCGCTATAGGATTCCTGCTTGGCCAGTGTTTTTTTCAGCACGCGCTGCACCAGATTGCCAAAGCCGATTTGCTGGCCGAAACCCAGTAATGAGGCAGCGATCTGGGTGTCAAAAATGGGGTGGGGGAGATGACCTGATTGCTGGAGGATGATTTCCAGATCCTGCCGGCCAGCATGAAAGACTTTCAGAATGGCGCTGTTCGTCATAATGGCCCACAGTGGAGAAAGGTCTTTGAGCGCCAGTGGATCAACCAGCCAGCAACAACCATTGCCATAGGCCTGAAGCAGGGCGAACTCCGGATAATACGTTGTTTCACGATGAAATTCCGTATCAATGCAGATCACCTTGCATTGTGCCAGTTGCTGAGTGCAGGTGTGGAGTAACTCAGGGGTATCAACGTAGCGGGTATCACACTCGGCCATCGGCGGTTTTCTCCTGTGAGGGGGGTATCCGGGAAAGTAAATCCTGCAGGGTAACAGCGTCAGCGGATGCGTGGCATTGCGGTTGCTGATGCGCCTGCAATTCCTGTAAATGCTGGCTCAGTGGGTGGTCGCTGTAGGCATCGGGAATATCAATCGCTGGTGGAATGATGGTGTCGCGGATTTCCTGCAATGTCAGTGTGGCCGGATTGCGAGCCAGCAGCCAGGCATCGTCCGGTTCGTTGAGTCGGTGAAGCAGATGCTTTGCTTCCAGTTCGCCAAGCCAGTGCTGTAACAGCGAGGAAGGCAGATCTGTCTCTCTGCTTAATTCGCTCAGGCGTAACGGCTTGCCCAACTGCAGGGCCTGGGCAGCGCGCATAACGATCAGGTGCTGATAAAAATGGCGAACACCGGGGCGGGTCAGCCAGTTGGCGTAACGCCGGGATGTTTCCGGGTGTTGCAGGCAGAAAGCCATTTCAGCGCCGATCAAGACGATGACCCACAGTAGATAAATCCATAGCAACAGCAGCGGCAGGGTGGCCAGTACGCCATAGATATTTTCGTAATTATCAGCCATTGTTTGCACATAAAAGGTAAAACCGTATTTACTCAGTTCAAAAAGCGCACCGGCGAGCAAGCCACCGAGCACAGCGTGTAACAGCGGCACATTGGTGTTCGGCAGCAGTTTATACAAAGTGGTCATACCGGCGCTGGAAATCAGCCATGGCAATAAAAAGGGGATGTGCCGGATACTGGATGCACCAGCGGCCATGCCTTGCAATACCGGCAGAGCGGCAAAATACGAAGTGATCGACATGGATATGGCGATCAATACGGGAGAAAGCGTTAGCAAAGACCAGAAAACAAAAAAACGCGAGAGCAGTGGGCGGGCTGTTGGCACGCGCCAGATATCATTGAAGGCTTCTTCAACCGTTGTTAGCAGAGCGGTGACGGTGATTAACAAACCAACTACGCCAAATGCCGATAGCGCGCCTGATTTTCCTGTGACAGAACCCAGGTAATCTTTTAGTGCATCCTGACTTGCCGGTATGAGAAACTGCAGGCCCCAGTCGAGTAAACGGCTGGCTGTGGCTTCAAAAACCGGAAAGCTGGAGAAAATGGAAAAACACAGCACCAGCAACGGCACCATGGCCAGCAGGCTGGCGTAAGCCAGGGCAGATGCGCGTTGGATGCAGCGGTCTTCGACAAAACGGCGAATCACCTGCCACAGCAGTCGTAACAAGGCAGACGCATAACGCCACAAGACAGGCAATGAGGCAATATCAGCGGCATCCATATCCATGATCCGCTGCAATCGCTTGCGGACGTCGTTGATGCCTTCGATCACGCGGGCTTATTGTTCCGGGAAGCGCAGGCTAAGGGCATGGATCACCGGCCCGTACAGATCGCTAACGGCCTGCTGAATGGCGCGGTGTCTGGCGAGTCGGGGAAGGGCATCCAGTGAAGCGGCACGAATGCTGACGATGTAATGGCCG
This sequence comes from Mariprofundaceae bacterium, assembly GCA_015488125.1. GTDB lineage: Bacteria > Pseudomonadota > Zetaproteobacteria > Mariprofundales > Mariprofundaceae > AB-137-C09. The sequence goes on along the minus strand of WFOJ01000028.1, from coordinate 6,253 downwards.
CCGCCCTGCTCGCGGGCGCCGGCATGACCGGCGTGTTTCCAGGATTCGTCTTCGATGTGCAGTAAATAAGGCGAAAACGACGCTTCCAGCCGTTGTTGCAGCATCTGCAGGCGTTCTTTTGCTGTGAGTACAGCGCAGCTCATGGGTTTTCCTGGCGTTTACGGTAGAGAATGAATGTGTTGCCAATCTTGCCAACGAGTTCTGCCGATGTTTGTTCGCAGAGCAATGTGGCCATAACCTTGCGTACAGTCCTGTCATTGGCCTGGATGTGCACCTTGATCAGCTCATGGTGTTCAAGCGATCGTCCTGTTTCCATGAGTACAGCCCGGGTCAAGCCTTGTTGACCGATGCGAACAACAGGCTTAAGATGATGGGCGCGAGCTTTAAGTTCACGACGTTGTTTACTGCTTAATGGCATATTGCCCGATTCCTCTGAAAAAGGCCGTAGCCTAGGAATCTGTCAGACTTTGGCAAATTTACTACGAAAAAACCGGATATTGGCCAAATATACGCTCTGTTTTTGTGCAATGGCGCTATGATTCGGCGATCAACAGGTTCGCGCGGATCCGCTATTTCCTATTGCTAATATTTCAAATTTACCGGTCTTAAACCCAGCAAACGGCCATTGAACATAAAAGGGACAGGGACTAACATATTGGCATCGGAACAATATCGCCATTTTCGCACCAACGATGATACTGGCAATGCCAGATACGGCGTCCTTTGCACTTGCCGTTCCGCGCACAGCCATCCTTGCGCATCGCTCCACAAAATATCAATATCCAGGGTGCGGTCCAATATGGAGCAGCGCGGATCCTGACGGTTGCGACCCGTCATTTCTTCCCATTCATTCAACTTCAGCTTGAGTGTGCGGACATCAGCCGCACAGCGTATTTCCACAGCGCCGTTCCAGAAAGGACGGTGACTATCCATCCCCCATGCTCGCGAGCGGTAAAAACAGCCAACCCGTAGCGATAAAAAAGATCTGTGCATCCAGCGCAAACTTTGTACCACGTGTTGGCGGGGAGAAATATTACTGCCAATGGCCAGCAAATAACGCATTGGTCTGTTACCGATGTCGTTCAATGACAACCGCTGCACATTCGATCCCCAGGGCGGGCAGTGGTTTGGACAGTTTCAATTTTAGTTGATTCACGCCAAATTCGTGTAACACAATATCCGCGCAGCGTTCAGCCAATGTTTCAATCAGTGCAAAACGTGAGGTGTTGATAAAAGCAAGCAGTCGCTCTGTCACCCGCTGATAATCCAGTGTATCAGCAATAGCATCATTCGCCGCTGCCTGTGCAATATCCCAGTGCATTTCCAGATCCAGCCGCACGGTTTGCCGTATATTACGCTCCCAGTCGTGAACGCCAATTACCGTTTCTGCTTTCAGTCCCTCGATACATATGCAGCCCATATTATTGCTCCTGACGATAGATGGAGGCGTTGCGCCAATAGCAAAAAGAAGCCAACAGCAAGGCACCGGCAGTATCCGCCAGCCAATCGCCGATACTGCTATCCCGCCCCGGTACAAAGGATTGATGCCATTCATCGCTGATGCCGTACAAAGAGCAACAAAGCACCACCACAACAGGCAGGCTGGCTGAAGATGGGCTGATATGCTGCCGCCACGCCTGCCAGAACAAGCCGGCCATCACCGCGTAGGCTGTGGCATGCATCAGTTTATCCTGATGGGGAAACAGTAAAGGAGCCGGTAACGAAGATTGATCGGAAAGATAATATAGCAACCCGCACCATCCCAGCGTTGCTAGCCACCAGCTCAGATAAATTATGCGCATTTTAGTGATCGCCTGCCGAAGGCATGAGTCGGGAAAGCATGCACATCTCAGGTGATGTTGGCTGTTGCGGTAGTGGCACCCATACACGGTGACCACTGCCTGGCGCTACTTGCATGGCTTCTTCGCCATGTTTGGCAGCATACATGGCCTGCAAGGTGAAACGCTGACGGCCTTCCGGCATCATTAACTCCATGGCATCACCAACGCTGAAACGGTTTTTAACCTCTACTTCAGCCATTTGCCGCTGCTCGCACCAGCGTAACACCTCGCCAACAAAGCGCTGATAATGAAACTCGGAGCTGCCCGTTTCATAATTCTGGTTACTGCCTGCCCGCTTGCGGGTATAGAAGCCATCGGTGTAGCCTCGGTTCGCCAGGCCTGCCAGTACTTCCGGCAAGGATTCATCAAAAGGTCGCCCTGCCCTGGCATCTTCCATGGCCTGATGGTAAGCCTGTACCACACGAGCTACATAGTAGTGCGATTTGGTTCGCCCTTCGATTTTCAGGGAATCCACGCCAATTTCCATCAGTCGTTGCACATGTTCAATGGCCTGTAAATCGCGCGAATTCATGATATACGTGCCATGCTCATCTTCGAATACCGGCATATGTTCCGCCTCACGTCCGGTTTCACGCAATAAATACACTCGATCAGCCAGTGGGTGACGCGCTTCCTCATTGGCTTCAAACAATGCCTGGGCATTGCCCGATGCTGAAAAGTCCTGAATCGGAATGACATCGCCGGTGGCTGTTTCCGTTGCCGGATTCATCTGGTATTCCCAGCGGCAGGCGTTGGTGCAGGTTCCCTGGTTAGCGTCACGGTGGTTGAAATAGCCAGATAGCAGACAACGGCCTGAATAAGCAATGCACAAGGCGCCATGCACAAACACCTCAAGTTCCATATCTGGGCATCGCTGGCGGATTTCAGCGACCTCATCCAGCGACAATTCCCGCGATAAAATCACCCGCGAAATGCCCTGCTGTTGCCAGAACTTCACGGCTGCCCAGTTCATGGTATTGGCCTGCACCGATAAATGAACCGGCATCTCCGGCCAGCGTTCGCGCACCATCATGATCAGCCCCGGGTCAGCCATGATCAGCGCATCTGGTTGCATATCAATAATCGGCTGCATATGCTCGAGGTAGCGTTTCAGCTTGTTGTTGTGTGGCAACAGGTTGCTGGCGACATAAAATTTACGACCCAGCGCGTGCGCTTCAGCAATCCCCATGCGCAGATGATCCAGCTGAAAATCGTTATTACGCACCCGCAACGAATAGCGTGGTTGGCCGGCATACACGGCATCGGCGCCATAAGCCAGCGCGTACCGCATATTCCGCAAGGTGCCCGCCGGAGCCAGTAACTCACAGGAGCGATTTATATTGGACATGAACAACCTCAATCATCAGACAGGCTTGCTGTGACAGCACTTACTATACGCGGTCAAACCTAGGAGTCTGTCGGACTTTGGCAATCGTCACGAAATATCGCGGGCTTGAGCCGATAACAACTTGTTGGCGGCAGTACGACAACGTTACCATGCAATGAGTATTTCCTCTGTTCCTATGAAGCATCATTGAATGGTTGATGGCACAACTCATCATAATTACCTGGTAGAAATCAACGAACTTGAAACATGTAGCCATCAAAGATTCGAATGTTAGATTGCCGTAGATTATGCTGCATGAAGATGTGAAAACAAAGAACCTGAGTGTAGGGGAGAAACAAAAACCATGCTGACCTTCTTATTTCGCAGTACCGTGAACAGGGTCATGCCCACTCTGACGATGATATTGAAACCATGATCACTGCTACAGCAGCATTGTTGTTTGGCTTGATGACACTGGCATGGTCCGCCGATTTGCTGGTTAAATCTTCGGTAACTGTGGCGAACGGGCTTGGTGTTGAACCACTGATTATCGGTATGGTCGTTATTGGCTTTGCTACATCAGCACCGGAAATGATTGTCTCGACCATTGCTGCCTGGAGCAGCGGTGTTGATTTAGCTTTGGGTAATGCACTTGGCTCCAATATTGCCAATATTGCGCTGGTGCTTGGTATGACGGCTATGATTCGCAATACGCCATCCAGCGATGGTGTGTGTCGGCGTGAATTGCCTACACTGATATTGATTACCCTGCTGCTGTTTGCTTTGCTTGGCGATCAGCATCTGGGACGATTGGATGGCGTGTTGTTACTTGTCTTGTTGGGTGGTTTACTCGCAGTGACAACGCATCTGGCGCTGCGTGACCAGCGGGTGACTACTAAGGTAGGTGCTGCGCGTATGGATTTACGAATATCATTTGTATGGTTATTTGCCAGTCTAATGCTACTCATGCTCAGCGCCCGGTTGATGATCTGGGGTGCCGTGGTACTGGCACATGGTTTTGGCATTAGTGAATTGATCATCGGTTTGAGTATCATAGCAATTGGCACCAGTTTGCCAGAACTTGCGGCCAGTATTGCCAGTGCGCTGCGAGGCCATCATGAACTGGTTCTGGGCAATATTCTGGGCTCCAATATCTTCAATTCACTGGCAGTAATCGGACTGCCTGCAGTGATGGTGCCAGGCAGTTTTGACAAGACTGTACTTAGTCGTGATCTTCCCTGGGTGATGGTACTAACATTGGTACTATGGCTGATGCTGGCTCGTCAACGTCAACTCGGTCGGGCAGGCGGTGCGTTTTTACTGATTACCTATATGACTTATCAGATATTGCTTTTTGCGTATTGAATCATCAGTCTGATTGTTTTGGCATCAACATGAACCGAGATGTCAACGCTACCGATACGCGAACAATCTGGTGATACGTTTTTTCCTTCATCACTAACAGAAATGTTCTTATGCGCCACCATGCAAAATTCGAATGTCAGCTATATTTTTCGCCCCGTTTTTGTTAAATAGCGCTGCTACTTACCGCCAACAGGTCGTATATTTGACTCAATCCCGCTATTTCTCGTGACAATTGCCAAAGTCCGACAGACTCCTAGCCTACGCCTCATCCCCTCAACAGGAGAAGCGCCATGACGCAACTGGCCCGTGATATTATGAACCCTGAGCCACCCTATTGCTTGCCCGAAACACCCGTTGAAGAGCTGATTCAGCGTTTTTCCAACGAAGAACTAACAGGCGTGCTGGTCATGGATGAGGCCAGGCACCTGCGCGGACTCATCACTGAATCAGACCTGGTTGAGCAACAAGCCAGCCTGCATGTGCCGACAGCTATGGCCATCTTCGATATGATCTTGCCACTGGGTGAGGAACGTTTTGAACGTGAACTGCAACGCCTGCAGGCCTTGCAGGCTGCGGATCTGATGGTCAGGGAAATCACCGTTGTCGAACCCGATGATAGTCTTGATGATATTGCGCGCCTGATGAGTGATGAGAACATCCATCACCTGCCCGTGGTCGATGGTGATTGTGTTGTTGGCCTGATCAGTCGCCATGAAGTGATTCGGGCATTGGCACTGCGTCCTGGTGATACTACCTGAAAGCTTGATGGTTGTGGCGAACGGTTTTTCCCGGCACAAGTCCCAGTCATTTGTGATCCACATGGTTTGATCGCATTACCGGAAAATTATCGCGGTTGCTGACAAGCTTTTGTGACGGCAGAGTTCGCGACGAAGGGGCAATCATCTTGCAGGTGGTTGCCTTTGTCTTTTTACACGCTTCCGTGCCCGGCAGCCCTTTGAAAAAAGCGTAGTGGGATTGTCGGGCAGTCGTTCGAGAAACCCGCGCTACGGGTATTGCGTTGTTGATTTTTTGTTTATGGAGGCTCCATGTCTGCTACGCCACCAGCGTCCGGTTCACTTGTTTATCAGGGAACCAGCTATGATGCCCAGGTTCTGCATGCCATGCATGACAGCATGCTTTATATCCGCCGCTTTGAAGAAAAGGCAGGTCAGCTTTACGGGCTGAAAAAAATTGGTGGTTTTTGCCATTTATGCAATGGTCAGGAAGCCGTTTGTGTTGGCATGCAGCAGGCTGCGCGGCCGGATGATTATTTGCTAACCAGTTACCGGGATCATGGTCACGCCCTGGCACGAGGCTCTGATCCAACAGCCGTGATGGCCGAATTGCTTGGCCGCAGGGGCGGTATCGTCAAGGGCAAGGGGGGATCCATGCATATGTTTGACGCTGCCCGTAATTTTGCCGGCGGTAACGGTATTGTTGGCGAACAGGTGCCCATTGGTTTGGGGTTTGGCTTTTCAAGCTGGTACAAGGAAGATGGCCGCGTGACGCTGTGCGTGATGGGTGATGGCGGCATTAATCAGGGCGCCGTTTACGAATCTTTTAATATGGCGGCATTATGGAAATTGCCCATTGTGTTTGTCGTGGAAAACAATCAGTACGCCATGGGAACATCGCTGGCTCGCGCCTCAGCCGAGACCAGTTTGTATAAGCGCGGCATCAGCTTCAAAGTGCCGGGTATGGCGATTGATGGCATGAATGT
>WFOJ01000027.1 GCA_015488125.1 Mariprofundaceae bacterium | reverse complement strand
GCTGAAACTTTAATTCCTGGCGGTGTGCTTCAATGGCATCCAGCATATGATTATAGCCATCAAACAAGGCGCCAAACTCATCATCAGTATGATGATATACATGACGATGGGCATCCGGATCGCGGGAAAAATCATACATGGCATCCCGCAGCTTTAATACTGGATCGGTAAACATGCGCTGCATACGCATGGCCAGCAGCAACACCAGCAGCACCGCCAGCGCTGCCACAATGATTTGCGCGACAATCAATTCCCTGCTGTGCTGGCGGACGCGATCGGCGTTGGCAATTACACTGACCGTACCGACATATTCGCCATCGGAAAACACCGGCTCGCTGACCAGCATATGCGTTCTGTCCATGTAACTAAAAGGCGTTGTCAGGCCATGCTGCTGATTTTGCTGGCGGATCAACGTATCGTACTGTGGGTCATTATTGCCTTCCCGGCTATAACGCTGTAACAAATGCTGATGGCGGTTATAAACAAAGGCTGCCTGAACATCCTGCTGTTTGTTAAGGCTTTGCAGGGTTTCGTTGATGTCCCGGGTATCTTCAAATTCCAGACTGGCGACCATATTGTCAGCCAGCACCGTGGTAATGGAATGAAGATTATTCATACCTTCGCGTTTAAGAGTTTTGTTCATATAGAAGAACATGGCCAGCGACGAAAGAACAATGCCGATGATGGCGCTGAAAGCCAGCAATCCGGCAAGCTTGAAGCGAATGGATCGCGTTATTGCCTTTGACATGGGTCAGAAACGGGCTGTCAGACGTGCGTAATAACTGGCACCGCTATAGCCAAACGGGGAGTAGCGCGACCATGGCTTAATGCCATCAAAGCCATAAAATGTTCCCGATAATCCGGGCCAGCGATTGGGCTGCGTACCGAGCAGGTTATGACCTCCCATGCTGAATAACCATGCTTTGCTGATCTGCCAGTCGAGATTGCTGTCAATTGTCCAGCGGGCTTTGAAATGATAGGGCTGGCCACCAATCACCTGACGATACGAACCATAACGGTTGAACGAAAGGCCCAGCGCCAGTGGCTTCCACTGATAACGACCATGCAACCGCCAGCCTGTTTTGGGCTGACCATTTTCCAGGCGATCAATCTGATCGAACGAGGCGGTGCGCGTCAGATTAGGATCCTTGAACTGGCTGACGTGGTTGCGATTATAATGAAACCACAGGCCAAGCGTCAGATCATCCCGGGTGCGCAGGCTCAGCGTCTGATCCAGACGGGCATCCACGCCCTGCGTTGTCGTATCCAGGCCATTGGTGAAAAAGCGGGCCTGACTGACGTTATTGGCGGCAAGAATCGCCGCCTGTGCGGGCGTTGTACCTGACAGATCGTTGGAGAGCATAATGCGGTCGCGCACCCGCGTAAAATAGTAGTCCACCGTCATGGAGAGCGTCATATCCGGCTGGAAAGCAAGACCAAGCGTGAGGTGTTCAGATTTTTCCGGCTTCAGTGGTTTTGCACCAAGAGCAATCGCCAGCGGGTCGTTGGGACGAAACGTGCCTTGCCTTACCAGCGTATTGGTCGCTGTATCGACAAAGGAAGAAGTCTGCGAATAGTATAGCTGCGACAGTGAAGGCGCACGAAAACCGGTACTGGTGCCAGTGCGCAGGCTAAGCGTTGGCAACAGGCGATAATTGGCGGCAAGTTTGAAATCACCTGTGCCACCGAAATCGGAATAATGCTCACCGCGCAGCGCTGCTTCCACCTGTAACTGACGGCTGACATCATAATCACCATCGGCATAAGCTGCCCACACCTGACGACTGCCAGCCACGGCATTTTCCGGGCGGAAACCGGAAAAGCCCTGAGAGCCACCGGTTACCCATGATGCCTGTTCGCCTGCTGTAATCGCGTAGGATTCGCTGCGATGCTCCAGACCCACGGCATAATGCCACTGTTCGCCATGCCAGCGAATATCCAGATTGCTCGTCTGCTGCGTAAAGCCAAGTTTGCCATTCCTGAAGCTGGTCGGTGAACTGCCTGCCAGCGAATAATTCATGCTGTGATCAACGTTAAAGGCGAAGCTGTTGAAGCCATAGGTGTGACTGAAATCCCAGGCAGCATGATCTCCCCAGTCACCCCGAATACCGGCAAGCAGGGAAATATCGTTGATTCTGGCATGAATCATGGGCAAAAAGCCACCGGGATAAAGCATGGTATTGCTGGCTGAAGGCGGACGATAAAAAGCGCTGGCCCGGCTGTCACGCCGGTTGCCAATGACCGTCAGATAAGGAAGCAAGCCATTGGCTAATGGCATTTCACCATGAATCACCGCCTTGCCATTATCAGCCGCCGGCAAGCCGACATGGGTATCGACGCGAGGCACGCTCAACCGCCGGTCCAGGCCGCCGCGCCATGTTTGTTGTTGCCGGTCGATGGACAAGGTGCTGTTGATAAAACCATCGCGGGCCAGTGGCAGCGCCCACAGGATCTCAGTGTTGATATTTTTGCCATCACCCTTGCTGTAGGCGCTGCTGCGAAGCGAGACCTCATTGCTTTCGCCCATGCCCTTGAGCACGATATTGATAACACCGGCAATGGCATCAGAGCCATACTGCGCGGCTGCGCCATCGCGAAGAATTTCCACCCGCTCAATGGATTTAAGCGCAATGGTGTCCAGATCCACCTGGCTGGAACCACGGCCAATCACCCCGTTCACGTGCAGCAATGCGCCCTGATGCAGGCGTTTGCCATTGACCAGCACCAACACCTGATCCGGTGCCATGCCACGCAGCGTGAATACCCGTACATGATCGCTGCCATCGGCAACTGATGTTTCCGGCGCATTAAAGCCGGGGACATAATGGCGCAATGCATCCGTCAGCTTCTGCCAGCCTGAGGCTTCCAATTGTTCATGGGTAATCACATCCACCGGAGATTTGTTTTCCAGTAGTGCGCGTGCGCCACTGCGCGAACCCACATCAGCCTGTAACTCCACATCTGTGGCCAGCAGTTCCTCCAGAGAAGCATCCATGGCTTCTGCCTGCGCAGATAACGGCAGGCTGAACAGGCAAAGCCCCAACCACATGATGCGTTGCCATCTCATACCCTTCCTCTCCTGATGATTTCGGCAATTTTGAGTAATCGGGAGCGAATCTTCAGCCCTCCCTGACGGACGGCATCAAGGTTGATTTTCAGACGGAATCTGCGAGATGCCTTATACAGTTGAACCATGCCGCCAGCCTCGGCAAAACCACGCATATCACTGATGGTCAGTACATGTTGGCTGGTCGCCGCATGCAGCCATGCTTTCAGTGATTTACCGTGCAGTTTTGGTAGCAGTAGCATCTGCTGATCCTTTACCTGCTCCGGGCGTTCAATATGCTCAATACTTACCGGAAGCTTATGAACCGTCAGCCCCTTCAGCAAACCTTCGCTACCGCGATCCAGTGCGCCTTTGGCAATGGCAATGGTATAATGTTTGCCGTTATCGCTATGCGTCTGAACGAATCTGGCGACCTTCAGGGCAATCGCCAGCTTCAGGGTTTGTTCTTTTTCATCGGCCTGTAGCACAGGCATGTTCACCAGCATGACGCATAACAGCACGAGGCAACAGCAAACAAGCCTGCCTGAAGAAGTGATGTTGGTAGCCGATAAACACATAACGCCAATTCTACCCTGAATTCCACCCCGGACAAGAAGCAAGCTGATGCAAGGGATGGATACCGCGCCTGCATTTGTCGCAGCGCGTGCGATTTTCTCTGTAGGAGGGGCCTCCCGGCCCCGAACCACGTGGCTTGTGATTCGGTTCGCGGTCTGGAGACCGCTCCTACATTGGGAATTCTTCGTGGTTCGCGATTTGGTTCGTACTCCGGGGAGCGCTCCTGCGGCGTGTGTGATTCCCCCTTTAGGAGGGGCCTCCCGGCCCCGAACCACCGGCTGCCATTCGGTTCGCGGTCTGGAGACCGCTCCTGCATTTGGAGTCTGTGACTCCGAAGTTAATCTGGCATCCAATGGACAAAACGCTCCAGCATGGCCAGTCCTGCGCGCTGGCTTTTTTCCGGATGAAACTGCACAGCCACCACATGATCCAGGCCGATAGCAGCGGCAAAGGGAAAGCTGCCGTAACTGCAGGCCGCGAGCATATGTGCCGGATTTTCCGGCGCACAATAATAGGAGTGAACGAAATACACCTGCTCGCCAACCAGTGGCTCCAGCACCGGGTGAACCTCCCTGTCTTTGGCGAACGCCAGATCGTTCCAGCCCATATGCGGAATTTTATAACCCAGGGATGGCAGATCTTCAGGCAACGGTTTGACGCTGCCGGGAATATGCCCCAGCCCCTGAAACTGGCCAAACTCCTGTGAAACATCCAGCAGCACCTGCATGCCCAGGCAAATACCGAGAAACGGCACGCCTTGTTGCAAGCGCGTCAGCAGGGCTTCATCCATGCCATCGGCTTTCAGCGCGGCCATGCAATCGCGAAAAGCCCCCACGCCAGGCAGCACAATGCGCTCAGCCTGTAGCAGCGCTTCCGGGGTACTGACCAGTTCAACACGGCCACCGGCATGCTCCAGCGCTTTGCGCGCGGAATGCAGGTTGCCCATGCCGTAATCCACCAAGGCGATACAACTCATATCAGGCTGCCTTTGGTGGAAGGAATACCCTGTTGCCGTTCATCATAAGTCAGCCCCATACGCAGGGCGCGACCAAACGCCTTGAAAATACTCTCAATGATATGATGGCAGTTATCGCCACGGAGATGGTCGATATGCAGGCTCATGCGGGCATGATTGCTTACCGCCTGAAAAAACTCGCGAAACAGATCAAGATCAAAGTTGCCCACGGTATGACGCGGGAAATTCACCGCATACACCAGGCCGGGCCGGCCGGAAAAATCCAGCACCACCCGTGCCAGCGCTTCATCCAGCGGCACATAAGCGTGACCGTAGCGCTGAATACCGCGCTTGTCGCCGACTGCTTGCGCCAGCGCCTCGCCAAGACAGATGCCGATATCTTCCACCGTATGATGATCATCAATATCGCGATCACCTTCAGCTTCCAACTGTATGTCAATCAAGCCATGGCGGGCAATCTGTTCCAGCATGTGATCCAGGAAGGGGATGGAAGAATGTAATTGCGCCTGCCCTGAGCCATCAAGGTTGATGTTCAGGCTGATCCGGGTTTCACGGGTTTCGCGCTGAATATCGGCGCAACGCTGTGGCAAACGTGTCGTCACAATATACTCCTCATGGCGCTCAGTAACTGGGCATTTTCTGTTTCACTGCCGATGGTAATACGCAGGCATTGCTTGAGAGCAGGGTCGCTGCCGTGCATGTTTTTAACCAAAATACCCTGTGCTTTCAGTCCGTTGAATACACGATCCGCATCCGCCACCCGAATCAACAAAAAATTGGCTTCAGAGGGAAAAACATGCACATTCGGCAGTTCAGTCAATGCCGCTGCCAGCTGCTGGCGTTGCTGACGAATAACAGCCGCCTGCGCCTGGAACACATCATCGTGTTTTAGCAAAAAGCTGGCCGAAGCCTGCGTTAGCGCATTGATATTGTATGGCATGCGCACCTTGTTCAGCTCATGAATAAAGGAGACGCTGCCAAGCAGATAGCCCAGTCGTAAACCCGCCCAGCCAAGCTTGGAAAACGTTCGTAAAATCACGACGTTCGGCGCTAACAAAGCCGTATGCTGACGTGAAGAAAAAGGCATATAGGCCTCATCAATGACCACCAGCCCGTTAAATTGCGAGCAAATGGTTTGCAGTGTTTCATAATCCCACAGATTGCCCGTCGGATTATTGGGGCAGGCAAGAAACACCATGCCTACCTTTTCCCGCGCACAGGCGGCCAAAAACTGTTTGGCATCGAGGTTGAAATTATTGCCCAGTGGCATGGTAAAAAAGTCACGGCGCAGCCACTTACATACCAGGCCATACATGGCAAAACTCGGTGCAGGCGCCATTACCGTGCTGTCAGCGGTTGCCAATAACAACATCTGGATAATTTCATCCGAGCCATTGCCCAGCAATACCTGTTCGGGAATCACCCTGTCGCGATCGGCAATTTGTTTGCGCAGGCCCTGCATCTGGCTATCCGGATAGCGATTAATATCCACCTGCATCAGCACCCTGGCCCATTCCCGACGCAGGCTGTGTGGCAGCGTAAAGGGGTTTTCCATGGCATCAAGCTTAACCATGCCCCGTGCATCGGCGACCTGATAACTGGATAAGGCGCGGATATCCTTGCGCAGCATGCTGGCGGTGTTGATTTGCGTATGGGTAAAGGAATGCATCAATCCCCTCCTGTGCCTTCACTCAAACGCAGCTCCAGGGTTAGCGCATGAGCCTGCAAGCCTTCACGGTGGGCCAAATGGATGGCTTCGCTGCCAACGTGCTTTAGCGCCTGGGGTGTGGCGCGAATGATGCTGCTGCGTTTCTGGAAATCATATACGCCCAGCGGCGAGGAAAAGCGAGCGGTGCGATTGGTTGGCAACACATGATTGGGCCCGGCCAGATAATCACCCAGCGCCTCTGGCACATAATGGCCGATAAAAATGGCCCCGGCATGACGCACATCGGCAAGCAGGGCATCAGCTTCCCTGACAGCCAGTTCCAGATGTTCCGGGGCGATCATATTCACCACCTCAGCGGCTTCCGCCATATCCCTGACCAGCACCAGAGCGCCGTGGTTGGCTACCGAAGCAGCGGCGATCGCAGCCCGTGGCAAACGGCTCAAATGCTCGCCAATGGCTACTTCAACAGCATCCAGCAGAGCTTCATCGGTGCTGATGAGTATGCTTTGCGCCGCCTCATCATGTTCGGCCTGTGAGAGAAAGTCCGCCGCGATCCACTGCGCATGGCCGCTATCAGCCACCACCACGATTTCGGATGGCCCGGCAATCATATCAATACCGCACTGACCAAACACCTGCCGCTTGGCTGCCGCCACAAACTTGTTGCCCGGGCCGACGATTTTATCCACAGGATGGATGCTCTCGGTACCGTAAGCCAGCGCGGCGATGGCCTGCGCACCACCGACGGCATAGGCACGCTGTACACCGGCGGTATAGGCGGCAGCCAGCACCAGCTCGTTAATTTCGCCGCCAGGAGTCGGCACCACCATGCTAACATCCTTCACGCCGGCAACCATGGCGGGTACGGCATTCATCAGCACGGAGGAAGGGTAGGCCGCCTTGCCGCCAGGCACATACAGGCCAACACGATCCAGCGGCGTGATGCGCTGACCGAGAGTAAAGCCCTGGGCGTCCGTGATTTCCCAATCCTGCTGTAACTGATGCTGATGATAGTCACGAATACGCCGGGTGGCCAGTTCCAGTGCCTGACGGTCCTCCTGGCTGACGCTCTCCCATGCCTGTGCCATACGCTGACGATCAATGAGCATGGTTGCCGGAGTACAATCCCAGCCGTCGAAACGTTGGGTGTATCGACACAAGGCGGCATCACCCTGCTGGCGAATATCGGCGATAATATCGGCGACCAGGTTTTGCACATCAGCACCGGTATCGGTCTCACGTGATAGCAGGGCATTCATGCGCCGGGAAAAATCCGGCATCGTGGTGCGCAGACGGGTAATCGGTTTCATGCTTCTTGCTCCCGGTTACGGCGTTGCTGTGCAACGCCTTCGCGTAATTGTTCGATCAATGGCATAATCATCGAGCGGCGGGTGACAGCACTGGCAGGGTTGACAATCAGACGGCTGGAAATTTCATACAGCGTGGTTTCCTCCACCAGACCATTGGCCTTGAGCGTACTGCCTGTTTCGACAATATCAACAATGCGGTCTGCCATACCCACCAGCGGTGCCAGCTCCATGGAGCCATAAAGGTGAATAATCTCGCTTTGCAAGCCAAGTTTGCGGTAATACGCCGCCGCCAGACGATCATACTTGGTGGCCACGCGAATATGCGTGCCACGCTCCGGCAGGCCTTTGGCAACCAGCGCTTCGGGACCAGCCGTGCACAGGCGGCAACGACCGATTTCCAGATCCAGTGGTGCGAATACCTCCGGGCGATGCTCAAGCAACAAATCCCGGCCCGTAATGCCCAGGTCAGCCGCCCCCTGCGTCACATAGGTGCAGACATCAGCAGCGCGGATAATCAAAAAGCGTAATGCCCGTCCCCGCGCATCCCTGCCCGTGACCATCAATTTGCGCGTGCGTTGCACATCTTCATCAGCCACCAGTCCGGCATAAGCCAGCAGTGGCATGGTTTGCTCCAGAATCCGTCCTTTGGACAGGGCAATCGTCAATACATGATCAGGCATATAACATTACTCCCCGTATGCCTGAATCCGAATTTTCATGGCGACGTTCAATACAGGCTCCCAGCTTGCCCAGCTTTTCTTCAATACGTTCATAGCCCCGGTCGATATGGTAAACCCGGGAAATGGTGGTCTCACCGGTAGCGGCCAGCCCGGCCAACACCAGTGAAGCGGAGGCGCGCAAATCCGTGGCCATGACCTGCGCTGCCGACAGCTTCTTCACACCATGCACGGTTGCCAAATGACCATCCAGGTGAATATCAGCTCCCATGCGGCACAATTCCTGCACATGCATGAAGCGGTTTTCAAAAATGGTTTCAGCAATCACGCTGTTTCCCTCGGCAATACACATCAAGGCCATGAACTGGGCCTGAAGATCAGTGGGAAAACCCGGATGTGGTGCTGTCTGGATGTCACAGGCGCGCAGGCGATTGCTGGTGTAACAGCGAATCCGATGCTCGTCACATTCGACGTTGCCACCGGCCTCAACGATTTTTTCAAGAAAGGTTTCCAGCAGCGTCGGGTCGGTATCTGTGACCGTTACATCACCACCGGTGATCAGGCCGGCAGCGAGATAGGTGGCGGTTTCAATACGATCTGCGATGACATGAATATCGCCGCCACTGATCCGTTCGACGCCGCGAACCACCACCCGACTGCTACCATCGCCTTCAATATCTGCGCCCAGTTGCCGCAGGGCATCGGCGAGGTTCACCACTTCCGGTTCCCGTGCCGCGTTTTCCAGTATGGTTGTGCCCTTGGCCAGCACGGCTGCCATCATCAGGTTTTCTGTACCCGTCACTGTGACCTGTGGAAAATCAATTTGCGCGCCAAGCAGCCCCTGCGGTGCTTCCACGACCACATCGCCATGCTCCATGCGCACCACTGCTCCCATGCGTTCCAGCCCCATGAGATGCAGGTCAATCGGTCTGGCCCCAATGGCGCAACCGCCGGGCAGACTGACCCTTGCCCGACCAAAACGGGCAACCAGTGGTCCCAGCACCAGCGAAGACGCACGCATGGTTTTCACCAGCTCATAGGGAGCCTGCGGTTTGCTTGCCGGTCGTGAATCAATATGCAGGCGATGCTGATCATCATACGTAATATCCGAACCCTGCCAGGAAAGCAGGGTCATCATGGTGGTAATATCCATCAGATGAGGAATACGATGATACACCACCGGGCCATCGGCCAGAATAGAGGCTGCCAGCAATGGCAATGCCGCATTTTTTGCGCCGCTGCTTTCGATGCAACCATGAAGCGCCCGACCGCCCTGAATAACAATTTGATCCAATGTAAAACCTCACCTTGAGAGTTGGCATCATCACCCGGACGTTTGCGCTATTCCGGATTGACCTGTATCATCGGCAGTTGCCGCTTGCAACACTCAACCTTGTGATTGCCGCGAAGTCGCACCTTGCTACCAATAATTTGCGCTTGCGACAACATCCCACAGGCTTCCAGAGCGGGCTACCAGGAGCCGCATGCTGGGAGTCTGTCGGACTTTGGCAAATCTACTACGAAAAACCGGATATTGACCACATCTTCGCCCTGTTTTTGTTAAATAGCGCTGCCATTCGCCGCAAACAGGTCGTATCTTTGGCTCAATCCCGCTATTTCTCGCGACGATTGCCAAAGTCCGACAGACTCCCGGGCAGTGTTAACAGCTCAGTCCATGTCACTGCCAGGGTGGTCACTTGCCAGACCCGTGCATCCTGATGCATACCCTTGCCATGCATACGCATGCCTATATCAATCACACAAGCGACCATGGCAGGCTGCTTTTTATGCCATCAAGGCGAGCACTTTGGCAGTGATGAAGGGATATGGGTGACTAAAACGAATAAGATGAAGGAATCAATCTATATTGTGTTATATTTTATACTTAGTACTAAATGTAGTAGGTTTACCTGTCTTTTTCAGGGCTGTCTGATTGCTTTCAGGGGTGAAAGTCTCGTGCTTTCCGGCTAGGCTTCGCCGCCTCTTCCAAGGGATGTGCGATCATCCCCGCTATCATCTACCAAGGACGTGAATGCATGAGCAAAAAGCCCCTTTCTGCTGTTGACCCTGATGGTTACACCGAACCGCCACGTGAGACGGAGGACGCCAGCTTTTCGGTGATTCGCCGCAACGGTCAGCTAACGCAATTCGACCGCAACAAAATTTCCCTGGCGATCACCAAGGCATTTCTGGCGGTGGAAGGCGAAACAGCCGGCAACTCCCGTCGTATCCACGATATTGTGCAAAAGCTGACAGGTGTTGTTGTGGCTGCCTTGTTTCGCCATTTACCGGAAGGCATGCATCTGCATATTGAGGATATTCAGGACCAGGTCGAACTGGCACTGATGCGCGGGGGGCATCACAAAGTGGCGCGTGCCTATGTGCTTTATCGTGAACAACACAAACAACTGCGCGAACAGCATAGCAAGCAAGCAGCTAAACAGCCGGCAGCCGATGTATTGCATGTGACGCATGCCGACGGTTCGCGTCAGCCGCTGGATATGAATCGCTTGCGAGCCTTGTGCGAGGAAGCTTGCGAGGGCCTGGATGATGTCGATCCGGCAAAAATTCTGGCGGCGACGCAGCGCCATCTCTTCGATGGCGTGAAGGCGGCGGAGGTACCCAAGGTTCTGCTGATGTCGGCACGAACACTGATTGAGCAGGAGCCCAATTATTCCCGCGTCAGCGCCCGACTGTTGCTTGATGATATGCGTCATGAAGCACTGAATTTTCTCGATATGCCGCACCAGGTGTATAGCCATGCCGATATGGCGGTTGTATATGGTGAATATTTCCGTGCTTACCTGAAACGGGCCATTGACCTGGAACTGCTGGATTCACGTCTGGGGCAATATGACCTCGATCGTTTGACTGATGCACTGTTACCGGAGCGCGATCTTCAATTTCAGTACCTCGGTCTGCAAACCCTGTATGACCGCTATTTTATTCACCACGAGGATGGCACCCGTTTTGAATTGCCGCAGGCATTTTTCATGCGTGTAGCCATGGGCCTGGCAATCAATGAGGTGGAACGCGAAGAACGCACGATTGAATTTTATCGCCTGCTGTCCAGTTTTGATTTCATGAGCTCCACGCCAACGCTGTTTAATTCCGGCACCCTGCGTCCACAGCTTTCTTCCTGCTATTTAACCACGATTGCTGACGATCTTGATGGCATTTACAGCTCGATTAAGGATAATGCCTTGCTCTCCAAGTTTGCCGGTGGTCTTGGTAATGACTGGTCACGAGTACGTGGCATGGGCGCGCATATTCGTGGTACCAATGGCAAGTCACAGGGCGTGGTGCCATTTCTCAAGGTGGCCAACGATACAGCCGTAGCCGTTAATCAGGGCGGCAAACGCAAGGGCGCGGTTTGTGCCTATCTGGAAACCTGGCATATTGATATTGAAGATTTCCTTGAATTGCGCAAAAACACCGGTGACGAACGCCGCCGCACGCACGATATGAACACAGCCAACTGGATCCCCGATTTATTCATGCGCCGGGTGGCGGAGGAGGGTGAATGGACGCTGTTTTCCCCCGATGAGGTCCCTGAGCTGCACGATTTAAGCGGCAAGGCATTTGATGAGGCTTATGAGGCCTGTGAAGCAAAAGCCAGAGCAGGTGGCATTAAACTCTGGCGCACGGTCAAGGCGCTGGATTTATGGCGCAAGATGCTGGGTATGCTGTTTGAAACCGGGCACCCATGGATCACCTTCAAGGATCCGTGCAACCTGCGTTATACCAATCAGCATGTGGGTACGGTTCACAGCTCCAATTTATGCACAGAAATCACGCTTCACACCAACGACAACGAGATTGCCGTCTGCAACCTTGGCTCCGTCAATCTGGCGCAGCATGTCAATGAGCATGGACTGGATGTTGAGCATCTGAAAAAGACCATTGATACAGCCATGCGCATGCTGGATAATGTGATCGACTACAATTACTACGCCGTGCCGCAGGCGCGCAATGCAAATATGCGGCATCGCCCTGTCGGACTTGGCATCATGGGTTTTCAGGATGCGCTGTACAAAATGAAACTTGCCTATGCTTCCATGGAGGCGGTGGAATTTGCCGATCGTAGCATGGAGCAGGTAGCGTATTTCGCTATTCAGGCATCAACTGATCTGGCCGAAGAGCGTGGTCGCTATCCCAGTTTCGATGGTTCATTGTGGTCGCAGGGCGTGTTGCCGCTGGATTCGCTGCTGGCCATGAAAGCGCATCGTGGCGATTATTTGCAGGTGGATGAAAGCAGCACACTGGACTGGGATGCTTTGCGCCAGCGCGTCAAAACAGTCGGTATGCGCAATTCCAATACCATGGCGATTGCCCCCACGGCGACGATTTCCAATATCTGCGGCGTCAGCCAGTCCATTGAGCCTGCCTACCAGAATCTGTATGTGAAATCGAATCTGTCAGGCGAATTCATGGTGCTGAATGAATACCTGGTTCGGGATCTGAAAGCGTGCCAGCTGTGGGATCCGGTAATGGCCAGTGACCTGAAATATTACGACGGTTCAGCGATGCAGATTGCACGCATTCCTGATGAGCTGAAAGCCCGCTATGCCACGGCCTTTGAAATAGACAGCCGCTGGCTGATTGAGGCTGCCGCTCGCCGTCAGAAGTGGCTGGATCAGGCGCAAAGCCTCAACCTTTATCTGGCTGAACCATCCGGCAAGGCGCTGGATAATCTGTACAAGCTGGCCTGGGTGCGCGGCCTGAAAACCACTTATTACCTGCGCTCCATGGGAGCCACGCATGTGGAAAAAGTGCAGGAAGCAACAACGCCGGAGACGGCTGAAGAAGCTCCCAGCGTATGCTCGATACTCGACCCTGATTGTGAGGCATGTCAATAATGTGGAACTGGGATGATCCATTAGCAGGCAGCAAAAAAACAGCGCCTGCCACAGCACAGAACAACCATGTGCAGGCACCGTTGGAAGTACGTTCGGAAGATGTAGAATCATACAAGTGCAACACCAGGTTTATCCCCATGAAGGCGGTGGATGCCTCGCACAAACGGGTGATCAATGGTCAGACGGATATTAACCAGCTGGCCCCCTTCAAATATCCCTGGGCATGGGAATATTTCATCAATGCCAACAAGAACCACTGGACACCGCTGGACATTAACATGGCTCAGGATGTACAGGATTATCATCACAGACTGACGCTGGAAGAGCGTCACGTTTATGAAAATGTGCTGGCCTATCTGACCACCTCGGACATTCTCGCCATGCGCAATATCGGACTGGCAGTGATGGAGAAGATGAGCGCTCCGGAATTGCAAATTTATCAGGCGCGACAGGTGTATGAAGAAGCACTGCACACCTGGACGTATCAGCACTGCATCGAAACCATCGGTCTGGACCAGTCCGAAATCTATAACCGCTATCGCGTGGTACCGGAGATCAACCACAAGATTCGCATTGCCAACCGTCGCCTGCAATCGGTGCTGCAAGCCGGTACGGACATGCGTGATCCACAGCAGCGTGAAGAATTTGTCATGGCTTATACCTTCTTTGCCGCAGTCTTTGAAGGCTGCTGGTTTTATAATGGCTTCAGTCCAATCTTTGCCCTGCAACGGCGCGGGCTGATGAAGGGCACGGCGGAACAATTGCAATACATTATGCGTGACGAAGTGTTGCATGCATCTTTTGGCATTCGTGTGGTACGCCAGGTGTTGCAGGAAGAAAACATGAGCCTGAAGCCGCAGGCCATGCGTGAAATGTGGGATGAGGCTGAAGCCGCAGAGGCCGATTACGCCCGCTATTTGCTGCAAGCCCCGATTCTCGGCTATTCCGCTGAAGATCATATTCAGCAATTTCGCTTCATCGCCAACCGTCGCTGCAAGCAACTGGGCATTGAGGCAGCCTTCCCTGGCGCTAAAGCTGCCCTACCCTGGCTCGATGAACAGGCCAATGTGCGCAAGGAGAAGAATTTTTTTGAAACCCGGGTGACAGAGTACCAGACTGGCGGCGGCCTGAAGTGGGATTAGGCTCGGATAGCCTGCTTTGCTTGCCAAGACTGGTGGCTTTAACACATTGTAACTACATGTATGATTTGCAAATCATGCATGTGATCAGTGCCGTCTGAAGGTCGCTGTTCGTTTTTTTCTTGACGGCAGTTCAATCGCTCGACATCATGCGCCGCCCGCCGACATCGCAGGAGACGACGCGGGCAGGTCAACGGGGTGTAGCGCAGCCTGGTAGCGCATCTGGTTTGGGACCAGAGGGTCGGGGGTTCGAATCCCTCCACCCCGACCATGTTTGATCTGCGCCTGTAGCTCAATCGGATAGAGCAACGGACTTCTAATCCGTAGGTTGCAGGTTCGATTCCTGCCAGGCGCGCCATGATGGTGGACGTAGTTCAACGGTAGAGCCCCGGCTTGTGGTGCCGGTTGTTGTGGGTTCGAATCCCATCGTCCACCCCACTTGAAGGGCGGGTTCTTTTTAATTAGAATCCGCCCCCATGGGTCGTTAGCTCAGTTGGTAGAGCAGCTGACTCTTAATCAGCGGGCCGTAGGTTCGAGCCCTACACGACCCACCATATAAAACAAAGGGTTACACTGTTATGGTGTAGCCTTTTTTTTGTTTCTTCTACAATTTTTTGCCTGTTTTCTACAATTCTAACGCAACGGCTGGACGGTTTG
>WFOJ01000026.1 GCA_015488125.1 Mariprofundaceae bacterium | reverse complement strand
TCAATGCCAGTGCATAACGAAACATGGTTTTCATACATTCTCCCATTGTTGTTGCCAGCGCTGGCATTGCAGACGCACCTGCGCTGGCGCTGTACCGCCCACATGATCGCGGGCAGCCACGCAGTTTTCTACCGATAGTTGTGCCAGCATGGCCGCATCCAGACGTTCATCAATAGCGGCGCAGGCATCAGCCGGCATGCTCTCCAGCATACAATCATGGGCAATACACCAGGCCACGGATTTGCCGACAATGGCATGCGCCTCACGAAAAGGCACGCCTGCCCTGACCAGGGCGTCAGCCAGATCGGTTGCCGTGGCAAAGCCTGAGGCGGCTGCTTCACGCATGCGCTGCCGGCGCACCTGCATGCCCGGCAGCATTTCGCCAAAAATGCGCAGGCTGCCTTCGAGGTTGTCCAGCGCATCAAAAATGGCTTCCTTATCTTCCTGCATATCCTTGTTGTAGGCCAGCGGTAGTGATTTCATGGTTACCAGGATGGATACCAGCGCGCCGATAATACGCCCCGTTTTGCCACGCACCAGTTCGGGCATGTCCGGGTTTTTCTTTTGCGGCATAATGGATGAACCAGTACAAAAAGCATCCGGCAGATCAATAAACGCAAACTGGGCGCTCATCCAGTTGATCAGTTCCTCGGAAAAGCGGGAGAGATGTACGGCGGTAATGGCTGCCGCGCTGAGCAGTTCCATGATAAAATCACGATCCGATACAGAATCCAGCGAGTTGGCCGTCGGCCCGTCAAAGCCAAGCTCCCGGGCTGTCCATTCCCTGTCGATGGGAAAGGTGCTACCTGCCAGAGCTGCCGCGCCCAGCGGACACCGATTCATGCGTTGCCGGGCATCGGCAAAACGTCCCCGATCACGCTCCAGCATTTCAACATAGGCCAGCAAATGATGGCCCAGTGTGACCGGCTGCGCGCTTTGCAAATGGGTAAAACCGGGCATCACGGTATCGGCATGCGCCTTGGCCTGTGTCACCAGTACCTGCTGTAATGTTTGCAGTCGTGCCAGCACATCATCACAGCGCCGACGCAGGTACAGCCGGGTATCGGTGGCCACCTGATCGTTACGTGAGCGCGCGGTGTGCAGGCGTTTGCCCGCATCACCAATTTTTGCCGTCAGCCGCGCCTCGATATTCATATGCACATCTTCCAGGGCAATGCTGAAGGTGAAGTCACCGGCTTCGATTTCCTGCTCTACCTCATCCAGGCCGCGCAATATGGTTTGCACATCGGCATGGCTGAGGATGCCTTGCCGGCCAAGCATACGCGCATGCGCCCGCGAACCCTCAATATCCTCGCGGTACATACGCGCATCAACATGCGTCGAAGCATTGAATGCTTCAACAAATTCATCCGTCGGGGCGGAAAAGCGCCCACCCCATGGTTTTTCAGACATGGTCTCTCCAAAGATTGTCGCGATCATCACAGCGACTATGATTTACGTTTTCGATATTTCAGCTTGCGACTGATGCCCGCTGTAGCCATCAGCTCATGATGCCGAAAAACAGGGGCCTCCGTTGTTTCAAGTTCGCAGACTTTTCCTGCGTGATCGCGCGCCGTATCCGTCAAATGATGTGGTTTGCCTGTTTCTACAACCCGCTCATGCATATGGCGAAGCCGGAGCACTCGTTCTTCCTCAAACAGCGCATTGTCGCGTTTGCCCAGTATCGCCTTTTTGGGCAAACCAACAAAAGCAGCAAAGGCCCGGTTGCAACCGAGGTAGTAACCCTTTTCATCCTTATACCAGATTAAATCCGGCATCGCATCGAGCAGGCGGGATAAAAAATCCTTGGCGTGTACAAGACGTTGTTCATATTGCCTGCGTTCTTCGTTATCAATGGCAACCCCGATCACACCGCCGATGGCGCCACCGTCGTCGTACCATGGTGAAATGAACACATCGAGTTCGTAATCACGGATACGCAGTGGCTCGCGCACCACGCTGCCTTCACTGGCCCGGTAGAGCGCATGGCTAAATTCCGGGCAAGATTGAAACAACTCAAAAATATTGCGCCCCACAGCCAGTCCGTGGCTGAATTCGGGAAGCGCAAAACAATCTCCCTCGGACACCTCAATGCGACCGGATACATTCGCCTTGAAAATCACCCCCTGCTGGCGCAGGCTGAAGCGGGCAAATCGACGTATATCGCGGTGATCCAGCGGCGCCATCATCTCGGGAATCCCCACCTCCTGGCGTGGCAGCGAGGGTTCCATGGTCATCAGCAGGCCACTCTTTTGACCCTGATGATTGCGCAGACAGGATAAACGCCAGTAGCCGCACTGCACGGTCGCGCCGGCAGGAAAATCCGACGTCTTCCACTCGGCGATTGCTGCGCGATACACCTCCTCCCGATGATGATTTGGATCAACCGCAAACAATGGCCGATCAGTGAAAAAACGTATGGGTTTATGGTGAAAATCCGCAAATGCCTGATTAACCCGGATCACACGAAGATCATAATCCATATAGGCAACAGGCGTGGAAATATGATCCAGGATTTCTCCCGACCATTGAATAATGGCCATGCCTTTGCCGTGATGATTCATGCGTCGCTGTGGATCATAATTTCTTCGCAGATATGGGATGGCTGGCCATGCTCGTCACGCAATCGAATCATCTCCGTACGCGGCACCAGGCGATGAGCACGACCATAGCGATCTTCCTGCACGCTTTCCTGTTGACGGCTGCCCAGCACCAGTGTGCCTTCCTCCTGTAACATATCGACAACCTCATAGTCAGCTCCTGCATAAACTGCCCGTTTACCGATCAGTGCGTCAATGCTGTCATGTGACGCCAGCCACTCAGTCAGGGTTGTTGCGGTCATGGCTTCCTCCTCCTGCAATGGCCCGGTGTTGCAGGCTATCCAGTGCGTCAAGCATTTTCTTGCGCTCCACAATCAAACGAAAGTGATTGCCACCATGCTGCCGCCACACATAGGCGGCACGAATACCGACCAGCAGCAGGGTGCGCAAGCGATTGGTGTTGCTGCTGTGGTTCAGGTATTCCGGCTTGCCGTGAATAACGATGCGTGGCTTGAGCGTACTGATAGTCTCGCCATACAGCGAGGCAATAGCTGCAATTGTATTTTCATGCAGTTCCTGACCAAAAAAATCCTTATTGTCAGCAATCTGCTGCAAACGTTCGGCCAGCACCTGAAGCATTTCCGGTTGCTGCGACAAACGTTTTTCCAGCGTCAGCAGTCCCATCATGTAATGCATGATGGTTTTGGCGTGAGCATCAAACTCTCCCCGCAATTGCTGCCGCAAGGTGCGCAGGCAAACAGCATGCAACCAGTCTCCTGCGCTGATTTTCGATGCGAACAATCTGGCTGCCAACCAGTCAAACATCTGTTCATCACAACGGCCCTGACGAGCCAGCGCATTCACCATCCAGGCAATATGAGCCAGCGCTGCCAGGGCAATAACGCGAGATTGCCGGGGTGAATATTTCAGTGTGTTCATCGCCTCGAATGCTGCCGTGATAGCCATGAGCTGCAAGCCCCCTTGAATATGCCACAGACGAACCTTACAGAGCGGTCGTTGCGTCGTCAGGTGCTCGCCCCCCTTGAATCTCTTTCACGGCGACCCTATACAGCGATGCAAGTTTGCAACGAAGAATCTGCAACAAGAGTTGATCGTCCGTACAGGCGATCACTCAGCAGTTCCTGAAGGAGAAAAGAAACGATGGCAACAAAGGTTCGTCCTTTACATGATCGTGTAATCGTCCGTCGCCTGGACGAAGAAGAAAAATCCGCTGGTGGTATCATTATTCCTGATGCTGCCAAGGAAAAGCCGATTCAGGGCAAGGTTGTTGCTGCTGGCAACGGCAAAATCCTGGATAACGGCGAAGTTCGTCCGTTAGATGTCAAGGCTGGCGATACCGTGATTTTCTCTAAATACGCCGGCACTGAAATCAAGCTTGATGGCGAAGAATTACTGATGATGCGCGAGGATGACCTCCTCGGCGTGATCGAAGACTAATCCCTGCTCTGACCCGTAACTAGATAAGGAGAACAGAAGACAATGGCGAAGGAAATTCGTTTCAGCGAAGACGCTCGTGCAAAAATGATGGGCGGTGTGAACGCGCTGGCTGATGCCGTCAAGGTTACCCTCGGCCCCAAAGGCCGCAATGTGGTCCTGGAAAAATCCTGGGGTGCGCCCACCGTCACCAAGGATGGCGTAAGTGTTGCCAAGGAAATCGAGCTGGAAGACAAGTTCGAAAACATGGGCGCCCAGATGGTCAAGGAAGTCGCGTCCAAGACTGCCGATATTGCCGGTGACGGTACCACCACCGCTACGGTACTGGCTCAGGCGATTGCCCGTGAGGGTGTAAAGGCCGTAGCTGCTGGCATGAACCCCATGGATCTCAAGCGCGGTATCGACAAAGCTGTGAATGCCATGGTGGACAAGCTCGGTGAACTTTCCGTAGCAGTGAAGAATCAGGAAGAAATCGCTCAAGTTGGCACCATTTCTGCCAACGGTGACAGCGAAATCGGCCAGATCATCGCCGATGCCATGGAAAAAGTAGGCAAAGAAGGCGTGATCACGGTTGAAGAAGCCAAGGGTCTGGAAACAGAACTGGACGTGGTTGAAGGCATGCAGTTCGACCGTGGCTACCTGTC
Source organism: Mariprofundaceae bacterium (assembly GCA_015488125.1). Taxonomy (GTDB): domain Bacteria; phylum Pseudomonadota; class Zetaproteobacteria; order Mariprofundales; family Mariprofundaceae; genus AB-137-C09. The sequence goes on along the minus strand of WFOJ01000026.1, from coordinate 21,605 downwards.
GCCTTATTTTGCCACCGACATGGAGCGCATGGAAGCCAGCCTGGATAACCCTTATATCCTGCTGTTTGAGAAGAAGATTTCCAATATGCGCGATCTGTTGCCCACGCTGGAAGCAGTTGCCCGCGCTGGCAAGCCATTGCTGATCATTGCTGAGGATGTTGAAGGTGAAGCGCTGGCTACGCTGGTGGTCAACAAGATGCGTGGCGTGGTCAATGTTGCTGCCGTTAAAGCACCTGGCTTTGGCGATCGTCGCAAGGCCATGCTGGAAGATATGGCGATTCTGACCGGTGCCAAGCTGATTTCCGAAGATCTTGGCCTGAAGCTGGAAAATGTCACCCTGGAAGATCTGGGTACAGCAGCCTCCGTCAAGATCACCAAGGATACCACCACCATCGTCGATGGCAATGGCAACAAGGCGGACATCGAAGCCCGTATCGCCCAGATTCGCCGTCAGATCGAAGATACCACCTCCGACTACGACCGCGAAAAACTGCAGGAACGCCTGGCCAAGCTGGCTGGCGGTGTTGCCGTGATCAAGGTCGGCGCTGCCACTGAAGTGGCCATGAAAGAGAAGAAGGATCGCGTCGATGACGCGCTACATGCCACCCGCGCTGCCGTTGAAGAAGGCATCGTACCAGGTGGCGGCGTAGCGCTGATCCGTGCCCGTGCGGCGCTGGACGGCCTGACAGCGGACAACCACGATCAGGATACTGGCGTGGCAATTGTTCGCCGCGCTGTGGAAGCACCGCTGCGTCAGATCGTTTCCAATGGTGGCGGCGAAGCTTCTGTCGTTATCAACAACGTGGCAAGCAATGATGACAAAAACTATGGCTTCAATGCGGCCACCGAGAGCTACGGCGATATGACCAAAATGGGGGTCATTGATCCGACCAAGGTCACGCGTTCTGCCCTGCAAAATGCGGCCTCTATCGCTGGTTTGCTGATCACCACCGAAGCCATGGTAGCTGAATTGCCAAAGCCTGAAGCACCAGCCACCTCGGCGGCCGGTGGCGATATGGGCGGCATGGGCGGTATGATGTAATCAGCCAGCCTTAAGTCCGTTTAGGCATGAAAAAGCCAGTAACCCTTGCGGGTTGCTGGCTTTTTTCCTTTATGAACTCGGGAAACACCGAACAATGTGTCAGGAGGTAAAATGGAACGCTGATTGACCCCTTAAAGGAGTCAATTTTGAAGGCAGCAAGGACGTTCCATGCCAGGAACCGTCGGACTTTGGTGATCGTTACAGGAAATAGCGGGACTGAGCCAAATGTACGATTTGTTGGCGGTAAGTAGCAGTGCTATTTAACAAAAACAGGGCGAAGATTTGGCCAATATTCTGTTTTTCGTAGTAAATTTGTCAAAGGTGCGGCAGCTTGATGAGATAACTGAAGTTTCATCATTTTTTGATGCCAAAACTACGGAGAGGACGTGCAAATCCGATGAAGTGGCATACCTGGCCTCTCGGCGTTTAAGATAGCGCGAGTAGTAACAGCAGAAAACGATGAAACTTCAGTAACAGATCGGTTAATAGAGATAATACTGGGCGTTAATGCTGAAAATGCTTGCTTCCAAACCCTTGAAGTTGGTGCGGATGTTGACAGCATCGGTTTTGGGCTTGCTCAGCATATGAGAAATTTCGGCACCAATGGTAAACTGATCAGCGATGCGGTATTTTACACCTGCGCCATAAGCGTAGCCAGTGCGAGTTTTCGTTTGTTTTGGCAGTGCCAACTCGGCGTAGCTACCCTTGACTGTGGCCAGGCCAAGCAAGCCGTACGCTGTCCAGCCAGGGGCGAAGTCATACTTGGGCTTGATGAAGGCAGCCGCAAAATAATCAACCTTGGCGCGTGCCTGAGTGGTGAATTCTTCACCTGTCTGACCAGAGCTGCCAAAGCGAACTTCTGCGCCGACATGATCGGAAAAATCGTGACCAAGCTGCAGATAACCACCCGTTACCGTTTTTTTTGTCACGCCTGTGCCAATATTAAATGCACCGACACCGACACCGACGTAAGGCCCATCAGCCCATGCAGGCATAGCGCATAACATACTCAGGCAGCCTGCTGCTGCGAGAAAGGATTTTTTCATTTTCTGAACTCCTGAAGATGTGGTTACATCTTGTTTGAAACTGTCAGCAAAGCCGGAACAGAACGGCAAAGTGTGGAAAAAAAGCTGAACGGAAGCTGAATCAACTGGGGCGATTGATAAATATCAGACGAGGATCAGCGCCTTTCAGCAGCGATACTCGGCACCAGGCGCCATAAGGGAGGTGCAACCGCCATAGTGCATCCATGGGCATGCGCAGCAGATGCGCCAATAGTACGCGCAACACGCCGCCATGTGCCACGAGCAGCCGGTGTTCGTCACTGGCATCGCTCAGCCATTCATGCCAGCAGGCTATGACGCGCCGGGAAAAATCGTCAAAACACTCGCCTGCCGGAGGCTGCACGCCTACCGGGTTGCGCCAGAAGCGTTGCAACAAGGCGCTGTCTTGTTGCTGAATATGGTCGAATGACTGCCCTTCCCAGTGGCCAAAATCCATTTCCCGCATATCTGTCAAGATATGAAACGGGCATGCAAAATCATCGGCAGCTTGCCTGGCAAACAACCGGCAACGCTGTAACGGCGAGCTGGCGACCTGTGCGATGGCGGCACGTTCCTGTTGCAAGGCATGGTTGACACCCTGCATCTGTTGCCAGCCTTGTTGGCTTAACGCCACATCTGTACGCCCACGAAAAGCCCAGCCTTTTGCTGCAACTTCGCCATGCCGCAACAAGTCAACAAGAACGGCTTCAGTCATTCATGCGTTCTGAAACACCTGCATCAGCGAATGTTGCCATGTGACGATGCAGGGCCAGCGCTGATTGCAGTAACGGCAGGGCCAGTGCCGCGCCTGTGCCCTCACCCAAACGCATGCCAAAATCAAACAACGGTTCCAGTCCAAGTGTTTGCAAGGCGGCGCGATGCCCCAGTTCCTGCGAGACATGAGATGCCAGCATCATATCACAAACCGCTGCGTTTTCGCAGCGCGCCACCAGTGCTGCGGCGGCTGCAATAAAGCCATCGAGAATTACGGGAATACCATCTTCCGCAGCTTGCAGATAAAAACCTGCCATGGCGGTAATTTCCAGTCCGCCCAGTTCGGCAGGCCAGCGCTCTTCCGGCACGGTGCGGACACGCTCCAGCGCGCTGGCAACGACTTCCAGCTTGCGGGCATGTGCCAGTTCATCAATGCCTGTGCCGTAGCCCACAACATATTCCACAGGCAATCCAGTCAAAGCGCAGATCAGGCAGGCACTGGCCGTGGTATTGCCGATGCCCATATCACCAGCGATCAGTATATTGGCGCCCTGCTGTTGCAATTCGCGAGCCTGTTGTCGTCCGACAGTCAGTGCCTGCTGGTATTCCTGATAACGCATGGCCGCTTCGTGCAACAAATTGCCCGTGCCAGGACGAATCTTGAATTGCGCCACACCACTGATGCCACTGCTATCGCCTGCGACACCAACATCGACAACGCGTAATAATGCATGATGCTGTTGTGCCAACACATTGATGGCAGCGCCGCCAGCCATGAAATTCTTTAGCATTTCCATGGTTACCACAGAAGGAAAGGTGGAAACGCCTTCAGCAACAACGCCATGATCGCTGGCAAAGACGCAGATGCCAGCCTGCAGTTGATCGGGGATGACCTTCCCTTGACGGGCGGCAAACCAGCAGGCCAGTTCCTCAAGCCGACCCAATGCCCCCCGTGGTTTGGTAAGCTGGTTCTGATGGGCACGAGCCTGGCGTGCGATATTGTAGTCAACTGGCATGATCGCTCCTGGAAGTCAAAAAGGATGAAGTTCGAAATAAATCCACGGCGCGGCCAATATCGAACCAATAACCTTGATGATAATAGCCACAACATGCATGCGCCTGTATCGCTTGCTGAATACAGGCGGTCAACGGAAATGGTTGACCGGAAGGCCAGCATTGTACTGTAGATGTGCGCCAGCAGGAAATCCCGCCAAATGTTAAACGCCGACCCTCTCCTTCTTTCTGAAGGCGACGCCTGTGAAGCACAAAATCACCCTGCCGATGATGAGCAGGATTTTTCACCATCATCAAGGCACAGTCGCCACCTTGTGCGCAGCGGTGCAACACTGAAAAATCAGCATCGGCGATAATATCGGCGTTATGCAGCAGTACAAAATCACCTGCTTCGGGTAGCAACCTCATGGCCTGACGCAAACCACCGCCGGAATCCAGTAGCAATGGCTCGTAACTGTAATACAGGCGCGCGCCCCAACGTTGGCCATTGCCCAGCGTCTTGCGAATACTATCGGCATGGTGATGGAGATTGATCGCAATATCCCCGATGCCTGCTGCCACCAGCCGCCGGATCACGCGAATGATCGCCGGTGTGCCAGCCACTGGCATCAAGGCTTTGGGTTGTCGTTGCGTCAGCCATTTCAGGCGGCTGCCGAGTCCGGCGGCGAGAATCACAGCGCTGCGCACGGATGTCATCCGGGTCGGGCAATGCCAGCAGGCGCTCGCTGTTGACTTGCCTGACGCTTCAGACGCTGCTGCTGTATCATGGCTTCAACACGTTGCCTGTTTTGCAGTGCCATATCAAAATCCGGCAAGATGGCCAGGGTACGATCGAGCGCAGCCTTGGCCTGTGCATAACGGCCAGTCACCATATAAGCTGCCGCCAGCATATTCAGCGCCGGTGCATTATAAGGATAAATGTCCTCAAAATGCTGCAAATAGCGGATGCAATCATCAAAACGACGCTGTTGATAAGCAGCTTGCGCCACACCAAAGACAGCGCGGAAATTATCCTTGTCCCATTCGTAGGCTTTCTGGTTCATTTCTGCGGCCTTCATCGGGTAGCGCATATACGCCATACCATAACCGGCGTAGTATTCAGAGATGACCCAACGAAATGGCCAGATACTCAATAGCAGGGCGATGATTACAACGGTAATGGCCAGCGGCCGTGACCATGCTGCTGGCAGGCTCAATAGCGGACGGACAGGCAAAGGCTTCAGGCTGGCCCACCACAGGCCACCAAACATGGCGAAGACAAACATACTGGCCGGATTGAAAAATACGTGATTGAACATGGCGTCAAACAGCGCTGCCGTGATGCCGACCAAACCGGCGGCGTGCCAGGGATTCCATGCTTCCCACAAGCTGCGGATCAGGCGAAACCAGAACAGGATTAAGACTGCCGCAAACAATATTAGAGCAATAACGCCATTCTGGGTGGCAATTTGAAAAACAACATTGTGAGGGTTGGTGGTGAAGGTGCGGGCAGAGCTTAACGGATCGCGAAAATCAGGAAAGTGATTGCTGTATCTGGGATAAACGGTGAAAAAATTTCCTGTTCCCTGACCAAGCCACGGCGCATCAGCAATCATGGCTGTGGATGAAGCGTAGATCGGTGTGCGTGCGGTCAATACCGGGCGCATTCTGTTCCAGAATTTTGCTAGCGGCGGTTGGGGCACACCAGGGGTCAGCTCAACTGACGGTGTCTCGGTCGTTGATTCCAGCGTGGCTGAAACGCGGGCCAGATCGCGGTAATGGTAAGGCAGGTTGTAATAAGTCAGCACGGAGGCCAGTAAGGCACTGCCCAGCAGGGCAACAGGCAGCCATTGTTCCCGATGTCGCCAGTTGGCACCAAGTACCAGCCGATAATGACGCAAAGCAATCGTTGCCGTCAGTATCAAGGCTACTGCCAGGCCTCCCACGGCACCGCGACTGGATGCTACCAGCAGCATCGTCAGCATGCTGAACAATGAAACCCAGTTAAGAATGCGCAGTACGGGTTGCCGATACCAGGCCAGCATCCAGGCAACTGCCGGCACCAGCACGACCAGTACATCACCGGTAAAGTTGATATGACCAATGGGCGAGAATAATACCGAAATATTGTAGCCGGGTTTGCCATAATCCAGCACGTAGCCATACCAGTAGCGAATGGAAAATACCACTGAACCCAGGCTGACCAGCCAGCACATGATGTCGCTGTAGGCGGGAATATGACGGCGACCATAAATCACCGATAACCAGATGCCCAGTGAAGCCACCCAGAAAGCAAAACGAATCATGCCTTCCGTGGTATTCGGGCCAATCCAGATGCCAATCAGCAGCAGTAAATAAAAGCCGCCGAGCGCCAGCCACGACCAGTGCCAGCGTATGAGCCAGGATTGCCGTCGCTGCCACAACAACCAGCCAAACGCTATTGCCATCAATAAACCACAGGCTGTCAGTAATGCCCATTTGGGTTCTTCGTTGGGGGCAATAAACGGAAACACCCGCACATTGATCATCAAGGGGAAGAACAGCAGTGGCAGGCAGGCCATCAGCCAGCCGGGGGTGATCAGCTTGCGCCATTCAGTCATGATTACTCCAGGGAAGACTCAGAATTTTTTTACTTCCCAGGTTGGGGGGGTAAGCGGTTTGTAATTCCCTGGTAATCGCTTGCGGAAATGGCCATCACCATCTTCATCATAAAGGTAATAGGGCGGTGCATCGCCAGCCGGGTCAACCTTGATCATATACACCCGCCCCTGCCGTGAATATTCGGTAATTTCCGCTTGATCGCGCTTGCGGATATAGGAGCGGATTTCCACATCCTTGTCGATATGCTCAGGAGTCAGGGATTTGCGAAGATCGACTTCGTCTTCTGTCGTTACTTCGTCTGCATGGTGCACGGCGCTTGCCGGTGGTGTTTTATGTGTCGGCGGAAGAGGGACACCATCGGCCAAAGCCTGACTTGCGCCCAACAACAAGCAAAGAATAGTTATCCGGATGATCATGGTAACTCCTGTGCGCTGAAGTCTAGGAGTCTGTCGGGCTTTGGCAATCGTCACAAGAAATAGCGGGATTGAGTCAAATATATGACCTGTTTGCGGCGAATAGCAGCGCTATTTAACAAAAACAGGGCGAATATTTGGCCAATATCCGCTTTTTCGTCGTAGATTGATCAAAGCCTGACAGATTTCCTAAGCAGTGTTGGTATTTTCATCCGTGGCATGCGCAAGCCGTGCGATATGGTCAACCAGTTCAGCCATACGAAACCAGTTGTTTCGTTCGCCGGCAAGGGCATGCCAGCCTACAGCCAGGCATGCTGCCTGCCAACTATTCATACCGCGGGCCAGCAATGCCGCGCACACCCCGGCCAGCACATCGCCGGAGCCGCCACGCGCCAGGCGTGGTGAGCCAAAAGGACAAAGACATAGCTGTTTGCCATCAGCAATCAGCGTAGCATACCCCTTGAGTATCACTACGCAGTTAAAACGTTGCTGCAATTCGCGCACAGCGGCAAAGCGATCCGTCTGAATATCGGCTGCACTAACAGTCAGTAAGCGCCCTGCTTCTCCTGGATGCGGTGTCAGCACCGTCGGCGCACGTCGTTGCCGCAACTGTTGCTGCAGGCAGCTGCTATCAGCCAATATATTCAAGGCATCGGCATCCAGCAGCAACGGCAGCGTCGTGGCCAGCAACTGTTCCAATAACGCATGCTGTTGTCGCCCCCAGCCTGGCCCGGCCAGTAATGCGTCTGCCTGTTGCCAGTTATTCATCGTTCCCAAGGCAGATTGAGGATGCACCATGTGTTCCGCGGCATTAGCGGCCAGTATGGGGTACACATCATCAGGGCACACCAGGCTGATCAGTCCTGCATGCGCCGCTGACGCGCCACTGGCAGCCAGCGTGGCTGCGCCCGTAAAACCCTTGCTGCCTGCAAATATCCACACATGACCGAAGCGGCCCTTGTGGGCGATCTTGTCGCTGCGTGGCGTGTGTTGCCGTAGCCAGTGTTGGTCGAGCAAGTAACAGGCCCCGGTTGCTTCTGAAACCATAAAGGCCTGCTCGGGCATACCAATATCTGCCGCAGGCAATATCACACCGGCGCATCTGGCACCTTCGCCCTGCCATTGCCCCGTCAGTGAAGCGGCAATCGGTAGGGTCCACGTGGCCTGGACGGCACTGCCCAGTATGGCACCGCTGTTACCTTCAATGCCCGAAGCAATATCCACTGACAGCACATCTGTCTGACTGCAATTGATGGCATGAATCCAGCGTTGATTTTCACCTTCCACTGGCCGGGAAAGTCCCGTGCCGAATAATGCATCCACAATCATATCGCAACGATTCAATTCATTGGCCACCTCATCAACAGTGACCTGGCGTAATATCAGTGCCGGATGAGCTTGCTGTGCCTGCAATGCCCGCCAACAGGCGGCAGCATCATCAGAGAGACGGCTATGGGCAAGAAAGACGTGCACACGCACACCGCGTGCCAGCAATACCGAGGCTGCCATCAGACCATCACCGCCATTGTTGCCGCCGCCAGCGACGATGACGACACGTGCCTGTTCTGGCGCCACCGTTAACAGGGAAAGCACAGCCTCTGCCACGGCATAACCAGCTCGTGACATCAGTAACAGCGATGGCACCCCCAGTTTTTCGATGGTATAACGATCTGCTGCCTTCATGACAGCCAGGGTAACAATGCGTTCGTGCATATCAGGGCCTGAGATAATGTGCCATCAGGAAGAGGATCAGCCGGCGGGGAGTACATGTGATCAACAACCATAGCAAACGATGCCGCCAGCCAGGCACGCAATAGCCACCTCCTTGATGCATGCACCGCATGGCAGCATGAACAATGGTGGTAATCGGTGTACTGAAAAAACTTCCCTTGCCCATCGGCGCACCGGAAACTTTGCGAAAGCCTGTTGGTGAAGGCCCGGGAGCAAGCGTGACAATACGCAACTGCCCGCGTAATTCAGCCCGCAATGCCTCGCTCCAGAAGGTTAGTCCAGCCTTGGCGGCGCCGTATGTGCTCATATAGGGGAGTGGCGCTTCACCTGCCAGCGATGATACGTTGATCATAAATCCCCCAGCGCGTTTAAGACGAGGTAATAAGGCGTGAGCGATCATGACAGGTGCCATCAGATCTGTTCGCAATACATCTGCCTGAGCAACGCCCTCGCATTGTTCAAAGCTGCCCCAGATACCGTGGCCTGCGTTGTTCACCAGTCCGAACACATCCTCATCAGCGATGCTTTCGAGCAAGGCATCCACATCTTTACGGGCTGATAATTCACAACTTAGCAGACGATGGCGTTCAGGATGTTGCAAAACGCCCAAGGTAAGCTGCAAACGCGATGTGTTGCGGCCATGTAGCAACAGGCGATAGCCCTCTTGTTCCAGCACCTGGGCAAAGGCCATACCAAAGCCACCGCTGGCACCGGTCAGTAATACGCTTTTTCTGACTGTCATCGGGTAAAATCCATCATGGTTCGCTGCCGTTGTTCAAAGCAGGCGACGTGATGAACACCATAACGATGCAGGCAAGTCAGGCAATCCTGCATCGCGTAGGCGACGTCTTCCGGAGCGTGCGCATCCGAACCATAGGCAAAGGAAATGCCCATACTCGCTGCGCATTCAATCATGGCCGCCCGGGGGTAGATTTCCGCTGCTGGTTTGCGCAAGCCGGCCGAGCTGATTTCCAGGCAGCAATCAGCATCCCGCACCGCCGTCAGCATGCGTATTTCCGCCGCTTTTACTCGTGCGTCATCCGGTTGCCGGTAACCATATTTTTTCATCAAATCAGGATGAGCGATAATATCAAACAGGCCACTCTCGGCAGAGGCTGCAACAGCGTCAAAATACGCGACCCAGGCATCCTGCAGGGACCAGTGTTCCCATTCCTGTTGGGCATCGGGATTATCAAACCCCCAGTCGCCCAGGTAGTGAATGGAGCCTATAATATAATCCCACGGATACCGCGAAATTAACGATTGGGTATAGTCAGGCTGATCGCTGCGAAAATCAATTTCCAGGGCACGACGCACATTCAGGCCACGTTCTCTTCCGTAGTGCCAGGCAACGTCAAGTTCCTGCCAGTAATCCTCCAACTCATCAGGTTGCATACGCCATTCCGCATCAAAATTATCAGGCATAGGAGAGTGATCAGAAATGCCGATCTCACGCAGGCCGCGCTTGATGGCAACATCAACATAATCACGCATCGTCCCTGTAGCGTGATTGCAGCGCGGTGTGTGCATGTGATAATCGGGAACAGCAGAAAAGTTCATGGGCCAATAATAACGTCAAAGCACGCCAGAAAACAAGGGAATGACTGCGCTGGTGCAGCATTGTAAATACCTTAGGGAGAGTACTGTGATGTCATTTGTGATACCAGAAATCTATCGGGTTTTGGCGATCAGTTACTCGTCAAGTTGCAACTCATGGAGCGACAATAATATAATTTTTTATAAAATTGCGTTGCCAGTTGAAATACCACTTGACACTTACAATATTCATTGCCAGCTATCGGGGTGCGCCTCTCTTAACTTTAGTTTTAGTAGGAGAAACACATGAAAAAATTCGCATGGTAATAATTCTCGGTATTTTATTATTAAATGGATGCGCTGGAGATGGCAGTAGCGGAGTCGTCAATCCCACCACAAGAGCTATCGCGACGAATCATTTAAGATTTTTCACTAATGGCGATAACATTCAATATAGCATGACGGGAAGCGTTACCACAAGTGGCGCAACCCTTTCTCTAACAGGTACCGCCACATTTTCTATTACGACTAACGCCAGTCCTCTTGACCCTACAGGAGTAACAAGATCGGTTAACACAATTGCAATGACAGGGACATTTTCAAATGGAACGAATTTTTCTTCAAATGGATCAACATATTATAGCCAAAATGCTGTGGGGAACTATGTCGTTTATGGTGATTCCACATCACTTTGGATTACATCTCCCTCATCTGGTTTTGTGACATCATTAAGAAGCCCGATTGTTTCACCTGATAGTTGGATCAATTCATACGTACAACAAAATGGTGATGCTACTACCGAGACAATAACAGTTATTGGAAAGGTAGTTGTCGCAACGGGGATGGGAAGATTTGAAACGTATAAAGTTCAGAGAGACGCGACAGTGCAGCTGGCTGCAGGAGGTACGGATGTATCTACCGAAATCGATTATATTGTACCAAGTATTGGCCCAGTTAAAATTACAATAAACAGTCAATCTACAGATGCTTTTGGTGCAGTGAGTACAAGTCAACTTACTCTTGTCGCAAACACTACGAATATTGCATTTTAACCCTAGGAGTCTGTCGGGCTTTGGCAATCGTCACGAGAAATAGCGGGATTGAGTCAAATATACGACCTGTTTGCGGCGAATAGCAGCGCTATTTAACAAAAATAGGGCGAATATTTGGCCAATACCCGCTTTTTCGTAGTAGTTTTGCCAAAGTCCGGCAGAGTGTTATTTCCTCCTTCTTACCATGCCGCCGATGGCAAAAAAATCATGGCAATGGGCAGAGTGAGGGGTGAGCTTCGATGTTCTAACCGCCAGTTTGTACCTTCGTTACAGAATTCCGCGGTAACTACCGATTTCAATTCTTCTTGTTGTTGGCTTCTTCATCATCCAGCGCTGGCAGCAGGCTTTCGACAAAGGCCTGAGCATCAAAAGGCATCAAATCCTCAAGCGTCTCACCAACTCCAATATAACGAATCGGCAGACCAAAACGCTCGGTTAGCTGCAACAGCACGCCGCCCTTGGCTGTGCCATCCAGCTTGGTAACGATCAGGCCGGTGGTGTGCGCCACTTCGCGGAAACGCTCCACCTGAGCCACGGCATTTTGCCCCGTGCCGCCATCAACAACCTGCCATATTTCATGCGGTGCGCCTTCGTGCGCCTTGCCAATCACACGGTAAACCTTGGCCAGTTCATTCATCAGGCCGTGATCGCTTTGTACACGACCGGCAGTATCGACGATAATCACGTCATAAGCACGGGCATAGCCGCGTGTGACCGTATCAAACGCGACCGAAGCAGGATCAGCACCTTCATGCTGGCGTACCATATCGGCACCGGCGCGCTCCACCCAGGCCGCCAGCTGATCGACAGCAGCGGCGCGAAATGTATCAGCGGCCCCAACCAGCACCCGCTTGCCTTGTTGGCGATACATGGTGGCCAGCTTGCCGATCGTCGTTGTCTTGCCCGTGCCATTGACGCCAATGACCAGCAATACCAGTGGCTGATGCGCAGTTTCAGCGTTATCGCTTTGCACAGCCTTAAGTCGTGCCAACATGCCTTCCTGCAGCGCCTCGCGCACCGGCTTGCGACTGCGGCGTGCCTTGCTGATCAGTTCCTCCACCATATTCGCACCACAATCGGCCATGATCAGGGCATCTTCAATATCCTGCCAATCAGCATCGCTTAGCTGCTGTCTGGCTCTTCCCGGAATGAGCTGGGAGAGGCCTTCACGGCTGCGGGAAAGCCCCTTTTTTAATCGGGAGAAAAAGCCGGCCATGTCAGATCGCTGCCTGTGCCTGACGGGCAGCCACCAGTTTTTCCGCCAGTTCGGGACGTTGCGTGGCAAGCATCTGGATAGCCAGCAAGGCGGCATTCCTCGCCCCGTTAATGGCGACCGTTGCCACAGGGATCCCCGGCGGCATCATCACCGTCGAAAGCAGGGCATCCTGACCATTCAGTGCCCCCGAAGCAATGGGCACGCCGATCACCGGCTTGACCGTTTTGGATGCCACAACACCGGCAAGATGCGCTGCCATGCCTGCGGCGCAGATGAAAACCTGACAACCATCAGCCTCCGCTTCGCGCACGGCCTCCACCGTCGCCTCAGGCATGCGGTGAGCAGAACGAATCAGGGTGCGCCAGCGAATCCCATAGCTGCTCAGTTCGTGCTCTGCTTTGCTCATGACTTCAAGGTCGCTCTTACTGCCCATGAGGATCAGTACATCAATCGCCTGCGTCATTGTTCAACTCCTGTCTTGACCGCACGGTGACCAATATCGCGACGAAAAAAGCCACCGGGCCAGTCCAGCTTGTCAAGCGCTTGATACACGATTGCCCGACAGCTGGCAACATCTGCCGCGCAGGCCGTTACGCCGAGTACACGTCCGCCGTTATTGCGCAGTTCACCATCACGCACCACCGTGCCGGCGTGAAAGACCGTCGTGCCCGCCGCTTCAACGGCGGCAAGATTGCCAATACGCTGCCCTTTTTCAAAGTCACCCGGGTAGCCTTCAGAGGCAACGACCACGCATAAAGCGACATCGTCCGACCATTGCAAGGATTGCGGTTTCAGCCTGCCTGTGGCTGCGTCATACAGCAACATGCCCAGATCCGAACGCAAGCGCATCATCAGTGGCTGACATTCAGGATCACCAAAGCGCACATTAAACTCCAGTGTTTTGGGACCATCATCGCACAGCATGACGCCCGCATACAGCGTGCCGATGAATTCAATGCCGCGTTGACGCAAGGCTGCAATCGTTGGCCGGGCAATGCGCTCCAACACCTGGGTGGCCACGGCCGGTGTTACGCACGGTGCTGGCGAATACGCCCCCATGCCGCCGGTGTTTGGTCCCTGATCGCCATCCAGCAGGGCCTTGTGATCCTGACTGGAAGCCAGCGGGATAATCGTTTCACCCGAAACAATAAACAGACACGAAGCCTCTTCTCCGCGCAGACATTCTTCAATCACCACTTCGGCACCGGCATCGCCAAAACGATTGCCAGCGAGCATCTCACGCACGGCTGTCAGCGCTGTTGCTTCGTCTTCGGCGACTACCACGCCTTTGCCTGCCGCCAGGCCGGAAGCCTTGACCACAATGGGCGCGCCCATGCGGCGGATCGCCGCTTCGGCTGCTTCCAGTTCACGATGAATTTCAAATGCTGCCGTCGGCACGCCAGCCTGTTGCATGATTTCCTTGGCAAAGGCTTTACTGCCTTCGAGCATGGCCGCCTGCTGACCGGGGCCGAAAACGGCGATACCGCGTTCACGCAGACGATCCGCCAGACCCGCGACCAGCGGGGCTTCCGGGCCGATCACGACCAGTCCCGGTTGCTCTTCGCTGGCCAGTGCCAGCAAGCCATCCATATCCGTCACCGAAACGTCAACACAGCGTGCCAGCCGGGCAATGCCGGGATTACCGGGCGCACAAACCACCTCATGAACCGAAGCTGAATGTGCCAGCTTCCAGCACAAGGCGTGTTCACGGCCACCGCTACCAATCACCATTACTTTCATTGAATTGTATCTCTCATGTCCAAACAGCCTGAAATAAAAGGTGGCGATGGTACATGTTCACGTTGCAGTTGCAAAACCTTAATCGGACAAGGTCAGTCGCGCTGAAAAAACGACAGTGTGCCCGGGGTAAATTTTGTGACGCATGATACGAGGTCAGCTATGCCAAAGCAGCTTCAAAAACTGTACCGGGCTTCGCTATAGAGGCGGTCATTGTTGGCAAACTGGCCGATGAGTCCTGTATGTCCGCCAAACATATCCGCACCAAGCGTGATCGTCAGGTGATCATTCCATTCAAAGGCAAGCTTTGGGCGCGCCAGCCAGCCACCGCTGCGCCAATCGGCAATGCCCAGTACTTCAGGTTTGAGACGTTCATGCATGAAGTCCGTGGCGATACGCAACGTCCAGAAGCCGCTGTCGCGTGGTTCCTGCAAAAAGGGGTGCCAGTTTTGAATATGACGCACAAAAAACTGCGGCGCCAACGTCCAGTGCGCTTTGCTCCATTCCACCGCCAGTGCGGCATTCAGCGTGGTATGACGACTGACGCTGGTGGCGAAGTTGCTGCCGCTGGCATTGATGCCCTCTTTCAGGTTCACGGCCAATTCACCGCGCACCACAAAAGCCCCGAAGCTGTTGGCCAGGCTGCCGCCGATGGTGTGCATGCGCAGGTGCGCCAGTTGCAGTTGCAGCGTCGGCGGGGTAATGCGAACAAACGCATTGGGCGTATCTTTCCAGCCATAAAAATAATTGAGTGACACATCCCAGCCATGCAGGTTGCCACGCCAGGCGGCACCTGCTTCGCTGTTAGTCATTGACCAATTGGGTTGCTGACGCGGCAGCATTTGCAGGTTCAGGCCGGGGGGCACGGCTGGCCTGGCAAATGCCCAGCGCGATGTTACAGCAGCTTCGCGAGCTGGCCTGGCATCGGGGATCAATAGCAACTCAATTTCCTGCTCTGTTGCTGTATCCGGATAATAATTCAGTTTGGCTGCCACCACGCCGATGCGCGAATCAAGAAAATCATCCAGAATAAATTCGCGCATATCCACCGGATTAACGATGTCCAGCAGGCGCAGGCCGTCGGTTTTACCCCAGACGATCTGCTGCTGGCCGAGGCGCAGATCGAAGGCATCAGCAGCATAAAGCAGATAGGCCTCCTTAAGCTGGGTCACGGCATGTGCTGTGCCCTTGCTGGCCGGATCATACCAGGCCAGCAAACGGCTGCGGAACTCCCAGTTGGCAAAGCGGGCTTCCGGTTTCAGTTCCAGGCGGTTCTGAATTTTATCCCAGCGCGGACTTCCCTGAAGAAAATACGCCGATTCATTTTTCAGGCTGCCATGCAGACTGAAACCGGCAGCGGCAGCGGGAAGCGGCAGCAAGGTGAGGATCAACAGGATGTAAGCCCTGTAGGGCTTATAAGACTTATGGTCTCGCATGCCTGCTGCTTCGCTGAAGCACGATGGGAAACAGCCAGGTGGAGGCCAGGTAACATACAGCCATGCTGCCTGCCACCAGCGCGCCCAGCTTGACCTGCGGGTAGAGTGGTGCGGTAAGCAGCACCAGAAAGCCACCGATAACCACCAGCGCATTAAACAGCAAGGCCCGGCCTGTGTCATGATTGCTGTGCTGCACAATGTCGGCATGGGTCATGCCTTGCGCCTGATATTCGCGGTAGCGGTAAAGGTAATGAATGGCAAAATCAACACCAATACCCAGCGCCATGGCACCGGTGATGGCCGTACCGATTTCCAGTGGTAGGCCAATCAGCCCCATGATGCCGTAGATGACGATGACTGACAGCGACACCGGCATAATGGCCAGCAAGGCATCGCTCCAGCGGCGGAACATCATGAAACACAGGATAAAAATGGCCGTCAGCGCCAACAGCAGGGACTGAATCTGCCCCTTGATGATTAAATCCGAGAAACGGTGCGTGGTGTAGGCTGTACCGGCAAACTCCACCGTTGCACCAGGAAACCAATCGGCAAGCTTCGCTTCCAGTTTGTGCAAAAGGCTGGCGGCTTCGGCGCTGCTGTCCGTCTTCATCTGGATGCGCACATGCGCCTGACGATAATCGGAAGTAACGAATGAATCAAAATCATCCGGCGCACCGGAGAAAGAGTACAGCAGCATATATTGCGCGGCCAGTTGCGAACTTTCCGGCACGGTTTTGAAGCGCTGTTTCCCTTCGTGCATGACTTTGTTCATTTCGGCGAGAAATTCCGCCACCGAGGCTGAATCACCAACCAGCGGATCGGCTTCCACCAGTTGCTGCAACGATTGCATGCCTTGCAAAAAGGCAGGTTCCAGCACACCATCCTGTTTGCCGCTGTCGATCATGATATCCAGCGCGTTAGTGCCGGCAAAATGCGCATTGAGTACTTCATCGGCATGCCGTAATGGATCCGATGGCCGGAATTCCGAAACCAGCGAGGAATTCACCTGGATTTGCGTCAACCCATAGCCGGAGACCAGCAGTACGACGGCAAACAGCATCAGCACACGCCGGGGACGTTCCACCACGGTGCGACTCATCCAGTTCAGATAGCCGTTAAAAGCCAGTTTGTGCATGGCCTGTTCACGGTGGGGCAACACAGCTTCAATCGCCGGAATAAACAGGATGGTAATGATGAAAGCGTAAGCAATACCAATGGCGGCAAACACGCCAAAATAACGCATGGGTAAAATATCCGAGGTCAACATGGCCAGAAAGCCTGCCGCCGTGGTCAGGCTGGTCATCAGAATCGGCGCCCACATGGCCTGCATACCGCGTACAATGGCCGTTTGGCGATCCAGGCTGGTATCGCGTGCCGCTTCGACGCGGATATGGGTGATCAGATGCACCGAATCAGCGATACCAACGGCCAGAATCAGGATCGGTAACATGCTGGTGACGGTAAACATCGGAATACCCGTGGCAGCCATCGTACCCATCATCCATAATTCCGAAAGAATAACCACCGTCAGCGGAATGCATACGCCACGCAGATTGCGAAACGAAATAAACAGCAATACTGCCAGCAAGGCCAGCACCAGCGGCTGCATTTTTTTCATGCTATCCGGCATATAGATGCTGAATACGCCCTCAATCACCGGCCTACCGGTGATCAGGATGCGCTCCTCACCGCCACGCTGTTCAATGTCGGCAATTTTTTCTTTCAGCAGTTCATAGATTTCGTGGTAATGTCCGGCCATATTCCGTGCTGGACGCACCACAATCAACGTTCCTTTGCCATCCTCACTGACAATGGAGCCCATATATAAACCATTATCCATCAGACGCTGGCGCAAATGCGCAATATCCTCAGGTTTGCTGAAGGCATGCGGCATAAAACGTTCAACGTCCATGCCATCTGCTGTGCCGCGAATATCCTTGATGGTGGAAAGACTCATCAGATCAGCCAGCGCCAGCGAACGAAACTCCTTGCGCGTTTGCAACCAGTGGGTCAGCTCTTCCACCAGCGCCAGGGTGTGCGGATTATAAATGCCATCGGCACCGTTATTCTCAATACCGATCACCACCATATTGGACGTACCAAACAGTTTTTCCAGCTTGAGATAATTGATATGGGCATCCATGCCCTCTGGCAGCATACGCTCCAGATTGGTTTCCATGGTCAGTTTTGGCAGCTGCGAAACAAAACCGGCGGTCGCCAGCACGACAAACAGCAACACCAGCCAGGGATGGCGGGCAATCCGCTCAAACAATATTGTCATCAAAGCCTTACTCCCGATAACCGCGTTTGAGATTGCGCTGGGTAAACAAGCGGTTGCTCAGTCCACTGTTATAGTGCTGGTCGGAAAAAGTGATGATGGTGCTGTGTTGGCTTTGCACATTCTTCATTTCAATGCGCAGCGGTGACCAGATATCCTGGATTTTTTTCATTGCGGTGACCTTTAGATGCTTGAGTTCGCGCCCCGCAAGATCCCAGTAATCCACGCGAATAGCAATATCCGTGTCTTTACTGACGTATTGAATCATTCGCGAATAGCCCAGTTCATGCGCAATATCATCGGAGGCGGGGGTACCCTCGACTTTCCAGCAATCATGACCGGCGACAGTGGCGCTGCCCAGCAGTCTCCAGTGGTAATCGGTCAGTTCAGGGCTTTGTTTCATGTCTTCAAAGGTAAAGTCCGTGCCCATGAAATAATCACCACGGTCAGACGCAGCAATGCGACGCACTTTTTTCAGTGCGGGCAGATACAGCCACTGGTCATCATCTTTTTCCGGGTCATCGTAATCGTAGGTCAGCAGGGCCGTATCCTGAATATTGGCCGGTTTGAGAAAAAACGTGATCATTTTTTTGTCTTTTCCTTCATCCTTGCGGAAGCTGACCATCACCCGTTCGCGGGTGTTGCCGTTACGGTCGATCAGGGTTTGACGCATGGTCTGACGAAGGTCGTCGCCATCTTCGCGTGCATCAGCAGCCTGCATGACTTCCAATCCCGTGGGATCAGCCCAGGCAGGCATGACATAGCCGCCTGCCAGCAGCAATATTGCCAGGTATGTTCTGGTGATGTTCATGAGTTATCCTTTTTTCGCAAAATACAAAGCTGCGCCAGGGGGCCGCAGGCCGCGCCAAAACGGGTTGACCAACTATCGAGCAACTCAAATTCCGGCAGCAGCCGAATAATGTCCTGATGGTCATAACGGCAGGGCGGACCTTGTTCGCTGGTTTCATCGCGATGAAAGCATTTGAGAATCAGCAGACCATCATCGGCCAGCAGGCGCAGCGCGGTCTGCCGATAAGCCTGTTGATCTTCTTCCTCAGGAAAACAATGGAATACACCCCGGTCAATGATAACATCAAAAGGCCCTGACAGCCGACTGTTTCGCACATCATCAACATAAGTCTCGATGTTCACGCCCGCCTTGGCAGCGCGCTGGCGTGCGCCTTCAATGGCTGTGGCGGCAACATCGCTGGCCACCACATCAAAGCCGGATTGCGCCAGCGCGACCGCCTGGGTGCCAGGACCGCAGCCCCAGTCCAGCACACGCCCGCTGTTGCGCTCAAGGCGTGCCAGTGCCTCGGCAATATCGTCATCCAGACCGTCGTGAAACCACGGCAAGCTATCGGCGTCGCTTTCCTGGTAGCGGGCTTCCCAGCCAAGTGCAGCGGCAGCTTGCCACGGCTGTGCCCATTGCCCCTGAAAGGCGATCTCATGCAGCGACTTGCGGCTGCGTGGCTGTACCTCAGCAGCTTGCATGCTCTCCGGTGCCGCAGAAGCTGCGGTGGCATAACCCAGGGCAATCACGCTCATAACCTGGCTTGCTGCCGGAGCCTGCACCGCCTGGCGCAGGGCATCGGCATCAAAACCGCCCATCTGATGCGTAGCCAGCCCTTCGGCTGTAGCCTGCAAACACAAGCTGATAACTGCCTGCCCCAGATCGTAGGCTGCCCAGCGATTGGGCTGGTGATTATGCGTAAAATACGGCAAGGCAACGGCCACGATCAGCACGGGCGCGGCTTGCGCCCATGCCTGATTGGCTTCTGCCAGCGTATGTAGCACCGCCTGCCAGTTGTCGCGATCGGTAAAACGATTGGCGACCACGAAGCGCCAGGGCTGTTCACCATAGCAGGAAGGCGCCCAGCGCGCAGCTTCCAGACAACTGCTGATCACATCCTCTTCGACCGGCGTATCAGCAAAAGCGCGGGTACTCCAGCGCCTGGCAAATAATCGTTCAATCGGTGCCTGTACATTCAGGCGGTGCTGCGCCATGGCTTACAGCTCGGCGTGGCTGCCGTCGCAAAACGGCTGATTCTTGCTGTGTTTGCACTGGCATAGTGCCACCGTCTGCCTTTCGCTGATTTCCAGCACTTGCGGGGTGAAATCCGTGCCCTGATGCGAACCATCGCAAAATGGCTGATCGGCGGATTTGCCACAGGTGCAATAGTAGTAGGTGCCTGGTTCCAGTTCCATGACTTTGGGTTCCTTGGCGGCAATGGTGGGTTCAGACATGGTGGGATCTCCTTTTAGGTTAATGGTAGAAGACTTATGGGACGTTTACTGGCGTATGCCTTCGATGGAAAGATACACCTCAACATTCTCGGCTACCGGGCCGAGCATGGCTGCTTTTTTCATCTTGTAGTCGGAAAGATGCAGCGTGGTCGTGCCCTCAAAGCCGCGACGGAAACCACCCCAGGGGTCTTTGCCTGCGCCAAGCTGATGCAGCGCAATATCCACTTCTTTGGTCACGCCGCGCAAGGTCAGTTTGCCGTGCAGTACGCCATGGTTCGCGTCTTTGGCTTCATAGCCGGTACTGATGAATGTTGCCTGCGGAAATTTCGCGGCATCAAAAAAACCTTCGCCGGTCAGATGCTCATTGCGCAGGGCATGGTTGGTATCCAGGCTGGCAATGTCAATCGTGGCTGTGACACGGTTGTTTTCCGGGTGTTCGGCATCGTAATCAAAGCTGCCATCAAATTTGCGAAAATTTCCCAGTAACCAGCTATAGCCCAAATGCTTGACCTTGAACTGAATGAAGGCGTGCTGCCCCTTGATATCGAAGTTGTAATGTTCTGTTGCTGTTGCCGGTAAGGCGAAAGCACAGGCCAGCAGCAGGCCAGTGATCATTTTTTTCATTGCTTATCATCCTCCTTGAAAACGGGCGCAAGGCCCAGCATGCGTAACAAGGTGTCATCCTTGTCCACAAAATGATGTTTGAGTGCCGCTACGCCATGCAGAACAGCAAGGGTGATCGCCGCGCAGGCTCCCCACCAGTGAAGTTGCCCCGCCAGGTGTTGCTGTGTATTGTTCAGTTCAAGCAGGGCCGGTAGCTGAAACAAGCCAAAGACATCAATCCTCCGCCCTTGCGCCGTCGGCAGTAAGTAGCCAGCCAAGATAACGATGCTCAATAGCAGATAATGCGTATAATGCACGATCAGCGCGATTTTTTGCTCCCACCACGCGCCGCGTAGGGCCGGACGCGGGTTACCCAATCGCCAGGCAAAGCGAAACAACAGCAACAACAGCAACACCACCCCGGCAGCGGCGTGTAACGCCGGTGCGCGGTGATACCATGCATCATAATAATCCAGTCCGGTCATCCACCAGCCGGACGCAAACATCAGCACAACAGCAAGCGCCATCAACCAGTGCAGCGTAATGGCAACCCAGCCATAGGTTTGCCCGCTGTTGCCAGCGCTCAGCCGCACCGCAAGCCCCGATACAACAACTGAATCAGGCGCTTCAGATCGCCTTCCAGCACGTCCAGTGTATGGTTTTTCAGTGACAGCGGATGATTGTAGCGCAGCGTTGCCTGATGGATATCATAGGCCGTCTGACGGCAATCCATGGCCGCGAACTCACCATCGGCCACACCGCGTTGCAGGATATGACTCAGCGCCTCAATCACCTGCTGCTCGTAACGCAATAACACATCCCTGTGCCCGGATTCCACGCAGATCATTAAATCCAGCAAATGGCGTGTGCCATGAAAATGCTGGTGCGCCATGCGCAAGCGCACCAATAAACAGGTGTGCAAGGCCTTCAAGGCCGTGTTTTCTGCTGCTGCCGCCGCCATAC
>WFOJ01000025.1 GCA_015488125.1 Mariprofundaceae bacterium | reverse complement strand
GGTCCCATGCCAGTGCGTTCAATATATTTGAGAAAAAAATGAATGCAGAGATAAGCTGACACCGCCGACAACCCGTAGCCAAGCATCAGCACCATTGCATCCGCAGGCTGATCAGGCGTTTCTATCCAGTCTTTCACCTTCAGGCCGCCAGCCAGCACAATCACCGGAATCGACAATAAAAACGAGAATCGCGCCGCCGCCTGCCGCGTATAACCGAGCATCATGGCCGCCGTCATGGTAATCCCGGAACGGGATGTGCCGGGAATCAAGGCCACCGCCTGTGCCACACCGACGATCATGGCATCACGAAACGACCATTCACCTTCCTGCCGCCGGTTGGCACCAGTTTGGTCGGCATACCACAGCAGCAAACCGAAAACGATGGAAGCCAGGCCAATCACTGCCAGCGAACGCAAATCATGCTCAATATAATCCTTGAAGGTCAGCCCGGCCAGTCCCACCGGAATGGTGGCAAAGCCAATCAGCCAGGCCAGATAGCCCTCATGATTCGCCGTCAGCGAACGCACCTGCACGGTGTGCCACAGGCCGGCGAACATGCGCGCCAGATCGCTGCGGAAATAAATCACCACAGCGGTCAGCGAACCTAAGTGAACCACGCAGTCAAAGGCCAGCCCCTGATCCGGCCAACTGGTCAGCAGGGGCACCAGCGCCAGATGCGCCGAGGAAGAAATCGGCAGAAATTCAGTCAGCCCCTGAATCAGCGCCAGCACGGTGGCCTGAACGGCATCAATGGAAGTTTCAATCGTTGTTTGCATGCGCGGCATCATAGTCCGCCCCCACAACTTGCCAAGCAGCGGGCAGGAGCTGCTATCAGCATTTTGTTCAGTGATCGTTATAATGCCCTTCGATGGAAGCAATCATCAACCGCTTATCCTGCACGCGATAAACAAGGCGATCCTTTCTGTTCAGCCGAATCGACCAATAGCCTTTCAACGGGCCAACAAGTGGTTTGGGTTTATGCAGGCCGCTAAAAGGTTCACGCACCAGCCGACTGATGGCTTCAATCACCTGATTCAGCAACCCGGGATTGGACCTGGCCATTTTGACAATCTGACTCCTGGCCTGCCGGGAAAGTACAGGTTGAAGTTCATCCATTATTTATTTGCCTGGACAAAGCACTCACACTGATGTCATCCAAAGGCTGGTAATCATCTGCTGCCAGAATTCTCTCCACAGCACCAGGTATATCCACCAGTTGCAACGTCTCTTCGATCGAAGCCCAGTCCTCTGCAGCAAGAAGAACCATATCACCATTTTTTCGGATAATGCGCGTCACTTCATGGCTGGCCTGCGTCTGATCGCAGATCCGTTTCAGATTATTACGCGCTTCTGAATAGCTAACGGTATTCATCTCATAACCTCCACAGAAAAGTTGTACAATATCATGACAAAAAAAACTGTCAAGGCTGATGTAACCAACAAGCACCTCCCAGGAGTCTGTCGATTTTTGGCAATCGTCACAAGGCAATCGTCACAAGAAATAGCGGGAGGAGCTGCTGTCAAATTATTCTGTTTGCAAAAAAAAAATGTCCCTTAAGGATTCGCCGCGCTGTTTGCTCTTTGCAGGCAGCGCAAGCAATCAAAGCAAAACCTGCTGGGAGGCCAATGCATGAGCGCAGTTGTGGTGGTGGAATCACCCGCCAAGGCAAAAACCATTGAGAAATATCTGGGACGTGGTTACAAGGTACTGGCTTCCTACGGTCATGTCCGCGCCTTCCCCAAAAAAGATGGCTCGGTTGATCCGGAACGGGATTTTGCTCTCACTTATGAAGTCATTGAAGATAAGAAGAAACGACTGGATGCCATCGCCAAAGCCATGCAGCGGGCAGATACGCTGATTCTGGCCAGCGACCTGGATCGCGAAGGTGAAGCCATTGCCTGGCATGTCGCCGAAGAACTGCAACAACGCGGCGTGCTGAAAAACAAACAGGTGCAGCGCATTACCTTTCACGAAATCACCCGTCAGGCGATTACGCATGCAATCGAACATCCTTCCCACATCAATATGCCACTGGTCGATGCCCAGCAGGCACGCAGCGCCCTGGATTATCTGGTTGGCTTTACGCTTTCGCCGCTGTTATGGCGCAAAATTCGCAGCGGGCTGTCCGCTGGCCGTGTGCAATCAGTAGCCTTGCGCCTGATCTGCGAGCGTGAAGCGCATATTCGCGAATTTAAACCGCGTGAATACTGGACGGTGCACAGCGATTGCACGACCGCCCATGGCGCATTCCAGGCCCAGCTGCATGCCGAACAAGGCAAAACACTGAGCAAATTTGCGCTAAGCGACAGCAGCAGCGCCCGCGCCATGGCCAGGCGCATTGAGCAGGCGCA
The DNA here is from genome assembly GCA_015488125.1 of Mariprofundaceae bacterium. GTDB lineage: Bacteria > Pseudomonadota > Zetaproteobacteria > Mariprofundales > Mariprofundaceae > AB-137-C09. Next base: position 5,500 of record WFOJ01000025.1, on the reverse strand, counting down.
TTTTCAGGTAGCCAATATTGAGAAAAAACAAGTGCGCCAACAGCCTGCACCGCCGTTCATCACCTCCACCCTGCAAATGGAAGCCTCCCGCAAACTGGGCTTTACAGCACGCAAAACCATGCAACTGGCACAGGGACTATATGAAGGGGTCGATATTGATGGCGAACGCGTGGGCCTGATCACCTATATGCGTACCGATTCCGTCTCGCTTTCTGAAGAAGCGATTGCCGAAATGCGCACATTTATCGGCGCGCACTTTGAACCGGCGTATCTGCCACGCCAGGCGCGCCGCTTCAAAACAAAAAGCAAGAATGCGCAGGAAGCGCATGAAGCCATTCGTCCGACCTCCGTGCACCGCACGCCGGATAAAGTCAAAGCCATGCTGGATGCGGATGCCGGGCGCTTGTATGAACTGATCTGGAAACGCTCACTGGCCACGCAAATGGCCCCTGCCCTGCTCGACCAGGTGCGCGCTGACATCGAGGGCGACCAGCTGACGCTGCGGGCCACTGGTTCCACGCTGGTGTTTCCCGGTTTCCGTACCCTTTACATCGAGGGCAGCGATGAACCACAGAAAAAAGAAGAGCAGGGCCTGCTGCCAGAGCTGACCGTGGGTGAGGTGGTGAACATCGACGGCGTTACACCCAAACAGCATTTCACCGAGCCTAAACCGCGCTTTTCCGAAGCGACGCTGGTCAAGGAACTGGAAAGCCACGGCATTGGCCGCCCGTCAACCTACGCCTCGATTCTTAATGTGCTGCGTGAACGCAAATATGTGGAAATGGAGCGCAAACGTTTTGTGCCCACCGAAGTCGGGGAAATTGTCAACGGTTTCCTGAGCCGTTATTTTGGTGATATTGTCGATACCAGCTTTACTGCCAACATTGAAGACAAACTGGATGCCGTCGCTCGTGGCGAGCAGGCATGGAAGCCGCTGTTGCGGCAATTCTGGACACCGTTCAAGGAAAAAATCGACCACACCATGGAACACGTCAGCCGCTCGGACGTAACGCACACGGAAACCGATGAAGTCTGCGAAAAATGCGGCAAGCCGATGGCCATCAAGCTTGGTCGCTATGGCAAATTTCTCGCCTGCACCGGCTACCCTGAATGCCGCAACGCCCGTCCCATCAATGGCGAAGGCGAAGAGAAAAAACAGCAGGAACCCGAACTCAGCGACCAGAAATGCGACAAGTGCGGCGCGCCCATGGCCATCAAACAAGGCCGCTACGGTAAATTTCTCGGCTGCTCGGCCTACCCTGACTGCAAAAACATCCAACCCATGGAAAAACCCAGGGATACAGGCGTGCCCTGCCCTTCCTGCAACAAGGGCACGTTTCTGGAGAAGAAATCACGGCGCGGCAAGATTTTCTATTCCTGCTCAGGCTATCCGAAATGCAAGAACGCCCTGTGGAATCCACCCGTGGCGCAGCCCTGCCCGGCATGCGGTGCTCCCTTCGTCACCAAAAAGACCACCAAACGCCGGGGCACCGAGCTGGTATGCGTCAACGAATCCTGCAAATGGTCGATGCAACTGGAGGATGATGCGCAGGCCAGGAGTCTGTCGGACTTTGGCAATCGTCACGAGAAATAGCGGGATTGAGTCAAATATACGACCTGTTTGCGGCGAATAGCAGCACTATTTAACAAAGACAGGGCGAAAATTTGGCCAATATCCGCTTTTTCGTAGTAGATTGATCAAAGTCCGACAGACTCCTGGTATCAGCTAAGGCATACTGATCAGCAAGTTATCATGCAGCCAGCGCCAAACGACTGCCACCCGAAACAGCTTGTTTAACCCGCCTTGCTCGGCGACAACATCTGCGCGCAGGCATCAATGAAGGCGCGATCAAAACGATCGACATACACACCCTGCATATGATGCCGCCGCATGCCGCGTAAATACAGATAGCGGACACCACCCATGTGGCGGTCGTAATCATAATCCGGTAAGCAATGCTGCAAAAAGCGGTGAACGGCCAGCGTGTAAATCAGCGCCTGTACATCATAACGATGCTCGTGCATGGACTGGCGCAGGCTGCATGGACTGTAATCATGCAGCCGGTTGCTTTTGTAATCCACCACATAATAGCGACCATCCATGCACAACAGCAGATCAACACTGCCGGTGACGTAACCGCGCAACGTTTGCTGCTGCAATGGCGGCAGCGACGCACCGGCATGCTGCTGCAAACAGGCATCCAGTTGCGCCACGTCCAGCCCCGGCAGGGGCATGTCAAAGCTCATTTCCCGTAAGTCTTGTCCGGCAGGCACATCAGCCAGCGTCCAGCCATCAGCGTGCAGGGGCGCATGACACACATCATCCAGCCAGCGACAGATCAGTGGTGCCAGTTGCTCATCCATGCCTACCCGACGCAACTGCCATACCAGCCGTTCACCTAACTGTTCCGGCACAGGCTGCGTAAAATCCAGTTTCTCCAGCAGCCCGTGCAACAACACACCGCTGGCTGCACCTGCTGGCACACTGGCCCACGGATCATCCGCCTGCGGCGCAGCCACCGTTGTACGCCCAAGGTGGCGCGTCATGGCCGTAAAACTGCTGACCTGCCAGAGAACGGAAAGATCGCGTGTAAAGCGGGGGCAGTGGGATGCCGTTGACTCCGCCGACGCAACTGGTTGCACCAGCGCCAGTGGTGCCACGATTTCCATGCTTAATTCCTGTTCTTCAATATGTTCGTGATGCATGCCATCCGGCCATAAATAGTACGCCGCGCTGCGCTTAAACGTCTCGCCTTTGCCCACCGCGCCATGCACCAGCACCATATGGCTTTGCGCCCGTGTCAGGGCCACATACAGCAACCGAACCTGTTCGGCAAGCGCCTCTTCCTCAGCCCATCGCCTGTGTTCTGCCATATGTGCCAGATCGCAGCAGCGTTGTTGCCGCCTGCGGTGCTGAAAGATCAGTCTGTTACCCTTACGTTCAGACGAGCCATGCCACAGCGTCGGCAAATACACAATCGGATATTCCAGCCCCTTGCTGGCATGAATGGTCACAATACGCACCAGCTGGCCATCGCTTTCCAGCCGCAGCTCCTTCTCCCCGGATGGCTCCGGTGCATCAAAGCCATGCAGCACGTCCGCCATGCTGTTGCTGTGGCGTTCAGCAGCCAGCAGCAGTTCCCCAAGGTGCAACACATTGGTCAGGCGACGTTCCGCCTGTTCGCTGGTTGCCAGATGCCCGGCAACCCCCAGTGTGTGCAACATCTGCTGAAACATGGCCATAAAACCCTGCTGCTGCCACAGGGTATGCAAACGCGCAAGGCTTGCCGTCCAGTCGTGCCAGCGATCCGGCTGTTGCTGAATGGCGGCCATGGTCGCCGCATCCAGCCCGAGCAGTTCGCTGGCCAGCGCCAGCCGACAGCGATCCGGGTTGGCAGGTTCGGCAACAGCCTGCAATAATTGTCTCAGCCCTCTGGCCTCATCGCTTTGCCAGACATCGCCACGCCCAGCCAGTGCCGAAGCCACGCCGTTGGCACGTAATGCCTGCTGCATGACTTCAGCCTGCGCATGGGTATGCACCAGCACGGCAATATCATCAGCCTGCACCGGCCTGTCGCCCAGTATCGCCTCACCGATAGCTGCTTCGGATAATAACTGCGCAATATCGTTGGCAACGTGCTGAAACACCACGTCGCCAACCCGGCTTTTTGTCTGCCCCTTGCCACTGGCATCAGGAGGAATGCGCCAGGCGCGTACCGCAGCCACTGTCTCGCCGCCGCGCTGCAGGGCGGCCACCGCTTTGGTCGAAGCAGCCACCGGATGAAAGGCAATACCATCCATGACAAAGGCCCGCTCCCGGGCAAACAAATGATTCACCGCCGCCACCACCTCTGGCCGCGAGCGCCAGTTGGTGGCCAGTGTCCAGCGTTGTGCGGCATCGCTGGCAGCGTGCAGATAGGTAAAAATATCGCCGCCCCGAAAAGCGTAAATCGCTTGCTTGGGATCGCCAATCATCATCATGCAATGATGCGGCTGATAAATCCGGCAGAAAATCCGGTATTGCAGGCTGTCGGTATCCTGAAACTCATCAATCATGGCCAATGGAAAGCGTTGTTGCAGCTTGCTGGCCAGCGTCTCATCATCGTCTAATGCCTGATACAGGCGCTGCAACTGATCGTGAAAGCTCATCACGCCCTGCTGTTGCTTGGCATGTTCCACCTGCTGATTGACGCTGTGGCGCACATCGTGCGCCAGCGCTACGCCAAAACGTTGAATAATCGCCTCTGCCTGCCCAAGCCAGGTTTCAAGGTCACGAAAAAACGCATGATTCAGCGCCGAATCGCAGCCTGTTTGACGCTTTTTGCTGTGTTTTTCCAGCGATGCAGCGGTCAGCAAGCGCAGGCAATCCGGCCACTGCCACCACCTGCCTTCAGCAAAATACGCATCCCACGCCTGCCGATGTACGATCAGAGACTCGATCTTGTACGTGCCAGCCCGGCGGGCAAGGGCCTTGGAGTCACGAAGCATCGCGTACAGCGCCTCGCCACTTGCCTGCCACGTTTGGGCCAGCGATTGCCATGATGCTTCCAGATCACGCCAATCAGCCAGCACTTCGGCCATAGATTCCGTCGCAGCGGGCAGCAGGGCAACCGTCTGATCATGCAAGTCTGCCATTAGCACCTGCAGGGCGCTGACATCCGGACACACGCGATGCAGCAAGGCAGCATCTGTTTCATCCATGGGGTACACATGGCTGCGCCACCAATCATACACGGCCTGCTGCCAGAGCGGCGCATCATCGCTCAGCATTTCATTATCAAAACGTTGTCGGCTGTGGAAGGCATGCTCACCCAGCGCCCGCTGACAAAACGCATGAATGGTATCAATCGCCGCTTCATCCATGCTGCGCAGCGCCAGCCGCAAGCGAAGCATGGTTCGCGCCTTATCCGCCACCGCCTGTTGCCACAGTTGTAAAAAAGGATCAGGGGCTTCACCGTCATCGTGTTCCAGCAGACGCAAGGCTTCATGCAGACGCTGACGGATACGCCCCCGAAGCTCATCTGTCGCCGCCACCGTAAAGGTGACGACAAGAATTTGCGGTACCAACCAGCCTTCGCTGATCATCCGTAAGTAAAGGTTGCCAATGGTATAGGTCTTGCCCGTGCCGGCGCTGGCTTCAATCAGCGTCCGGCCCTGCAACGGCAATGCCAAACATGCTTTCGCGGTCAGTTCCTTCATACTGCTGCTACCTTTGCAACAGGCCCGTACAGGCCTTCGCTGAAACGGATAAAATCATCCACTTGCCACGGCGGCTGCTGAATGCCACGCATGCATAACAAGGCGTAGTCATCATCGCATTCGCCACCGGGTGCGCCCTGCCAGGATGAGCCATACCATGCGGCAGCGGCAGCCTTCTGCCGTTTTTCACCCGCTTCGGTATTCACCCAGGCCCAGCTTGTTTTGGGAAAAACAGGCAGCGGACGGCAACTGCCTTGCTGCCAAATATCCATGATCTCCTGCAAATATTGCATGGCAGTCG
>WFOJ01000024.1 GCA_015488125.1 Mariprofundaceae bacterium | reverse complement strand
GGCGTTGACATGCAGACCACCGACCGGCCCGATGCGGTACACTTCAGGCATCTGCGCGTGGAGCCGGACTGGCTGCCATCCTTACAGGGAAGACCAGCTGTTCGCCTGCAATGGCAGGGAGACCCCGGTGAAGGCAGGCTGTCGCTGGGGCTGCATGATGCTTATGTCGAGGCATCGGATATGGATATTCGGCTGGACACTGCCTGGCTACAGCAAACACTTGCGCTGCCCCTGCCGGTAACATTGCAAGGCCCGCTAGTGTTAACTGGTGAAGCGCAATTATTGCGGCAGCAGCATGCGCCACCACTTAAGCCACTGGCAGCACAATTACAGCTGCGCTGGCAACAGGCAGCAGTAACCATGGGTGAAGAACAATTCAATCTGGGCGACTATCAGTTGACGCTCAAGGGTCAGCCGGAAAAAAACTGGCAATGGCAGATCACTGGCGGCGAGACACTAAAGCTGGAAGGCAAAGGGCAGTTGCAAAGCCGCGCTGCCAACTGGCCGGCATGGCCGCTTGCCGGTGAAGTGATGATGCAGGCACAGCAAAAGCTGGCTGCCGTCCTTGGCGAGCAACACAAGGTTCGCCTCAGTGGTACGCTGCTGCATCCGCAGTGGCGTTGAATGCTGCTTCCTGTGAGTCGCATGGGACTTATAGGGCTTATAGACTTATAACCCCGGAGGTAATCAATGAAAACACGATCAATACTGTGCATGGCCACGCTGCTACTGGCCAGCGGCTGCACCAATTACGCGCCGAATGATCCGAATCGCTATACCAAACAGAATGCCGGGATCGGCGCTGCCCTTGGCGCTGCCACAGGTGCCATTGTCGGCTACCAGAGTGGCAGAGGTGCTGGCGCACTGCGAGGGGCATTGATTGGCGGTGTCGCCGGAGGAGCGCTGGGCGCTGGCGTCGGTCGCTATATGGATCAGCAGCAGGCTGAATTTGAACGCCAGTTGGCGGCTGAACGGCGTGCTCATCAAATCGAAATTCAGCGCCTGCAAAACGAAACACTGAAAATCACCATGAACAATGAGGTATCGTTCGATTTCAATTCCTCAGCCATCAAACCGGCGTTCCATCGCACCCTGAACAAGGTTGCAGATATTCTTAAACGCTACAACCGCAGCGTGGTGCGCGTTGTTGGCCACACCGACAATATCGGCTCCAGCAGCTATAATCAGCAGTTGTCCCAACGTCGTGCCGATGCAGTTGCCTGGTATCTGGAAGACCGTGGCGTGGCTGCGAACCGGATCGCCAGCGAAGGCCGTGGTGAATCCGAGCCTCGCGCCACCAACAACACGGAAGCAGGCCGTCAGTTGAATCGCCGGGTAGAAATTTTCATCGTTCCTGACCCCAATATTCAGTAATTCGACGAAGGCATGAAGCAGACATCCCACTATCAGGTGCTGGCCCGCCGCTGGCGGCCACGCCGTTTTTCCGAGCTTGTCGGGCAGGAAGTCGTTGCCCGCACGCTAAAAAACGCATTGCTTGGCGATACACCCGCCCATGCCTACCTGCTCACCGGCATTCGTGGCGTCGGCAAGACGACGATTGCCCGCTTGATGGCCATGACCATCAATTGCACCGCCGCAGGCGAGGATGGAGAACCGTGTAATCAATGCGCTGCCTGCACGGCAATTGCCGCAGGCAATGATCTGGATGTCAGCGAAATGGATGCTGCCAGCCATACTGGCGTGGATGATGTGCGAGATTTAATCGACAGCGCCCGCTATCCGCCTGCGTCACGCCGTTGGCGCGTCTTCATTATTGACGAAGTTCACATGCTGTCGCGCAATGCCTTTAATGCTTTGCTGAAAACGCTGGAAGAGCCGCCCGCGCAGGTGATGTTTATTCTGGCGACCACGGATGTTGAACGCTTGCCCGTAACCGTGCGTTCGCGTTGCCAACGCTTCGATCTTCGGCGCTTATCCGTCGCCGAAATTCAGCAACAATTACGGCATATTTTCGATAGTGAACAGATACAGGCTGAGGAGGCGGCACTGCGAATGATTGCGGCTGCGGCTGATGGCAGTATGCGCGATGCCCTGTCGCTGGCCGAGCGTGTACTGGCATTTTCCCGTGAACAGATCAGCCATAACGATGTGCAACAGGCGCTGGGCCTGTTGACACCCGAACTACCGCGTCAACTGACCGATGCCATCATCGCTGGCGATGCCGCCAGTGCGCTGCAATGGATGAAAAAGGCTGCTTCCCGAGGCTATAGCCCGCGCGCGCTGCTTGAAGGTTTAGGCAGCCTGTGGCATCAGCTCGCCTGCTGCCGGATAGCACCGGAGATGCTCAGCGAAGAACCGGACGAAGCGGTGCAACAATGGATGCAGGATGTGTTGAAGCAATGGCCGCATGCCGTGCTGGATTTGCATTATCAGGTGTTGTTACACGGCCTTCGTGATCTGGCACTGGTGGATGAACAATGCGGCGCGGAAATGGTGGTCTTGCGCCTGTGTCATCTGCAACAACTCACCAATCCTGACAGCGAAAAAAAAAAGTCATCAGCACCTCCCCGCCATGAAGCTTCCCGCCACATAACGCCACCTGCGCCCGCCATACAAGCCGAGGCACAGCAGGCCACGACACAACAGGAAAAAACACCGAACAAAACGCCAGACTCCCCTGCCCCGCCAACCCGTTCATCGACGGAAGCCGGAGAAGCCAGACAAGCCCCGCTGCCGTCATCAGCAGTCTGTCACGACTGGCCTTCAGCCGTCGCTGCCTACAGCGAGCTACAGCCTGCTTTCGCAGCCTTGCTCGAACATGTGGTCTGCACGCGCTTTGACGAAAAACAAGTACGCCTGAGCCTGGAACCGCATCAACAACACGCCATCCCCATGCAGGAGCGGGTCAGTTTTGAACGCTGGCTGGGACGCAGTATTATCTGGGATAACCGGCACCACGATGCATCATCCGAAATGACGATCTCCCGGCAACGCAGCGAGCGTCACAAAGCCGAACAGCAGCGCCTGTGGCAACACGCCCGTGAGGATCCCCATATTCAGGCGCTGATCACCGCCCTGGGCTGCTCCTTGCTGGAAGTCATTCCGCCAGGTATGGCTGATCAGGACAAAAATAATTGAACAGCGCTTGCAGCCGGTAAGCAAAGGCGTTACCCTGCGTTCTCTTTAGCCGTCAGGGGCAATGCTCATCAAGGCTGAAGAATGAAACTCACAAGGAGTCTGCATTGAAGAAATATGGATTTTTGGCTGTCGCTGCAGCCGCATTGCTTGTTGCTGGTCAGGCCATGGCCGATTCAACAGCCTGCCCACTGGGCGGTGGTCATGCTAACAAACAGGCCATGCTGAAAAAAGCTGATACCAATGGCGACGGCAAAATCAGCAAGGAAGAATTCTCCCAGGCCATGGCTAAAATCAGTGAGCGTAAATTCTCTCATATGGATGCCAACGGCGACGGCGTAATCGACGAAAAAGATCGCGGCGCCTATTTCGACCGCATGGATGCCAATGGCGACGGCCAGATTTCACGCGAAGAATTTGCTGCTGCGCACCAGCGCCATAACCCCTGCCGGAAATAGTTTTATTCAGGACGACTATCCACTTGTAAACAGCGCAAGCGGATAGCTGCAACCCCTCGTCTGGCTGATGCAAGCTGACGAGGGGTACAGCTTCAGAATGCCGTTACAAATACGGCCTGATCTTCTCCAGCTTCTTGCGCGCTTCGGCCTTGCGTCCCTGACTGTACACCGGGCGATCTGCAACATCCGGGGCATTCACCACCTTGCTCAGGTATTTCCCCGCCTTCTTGTATTTGTGCTGCTCCAGCCAGTAGTCACCCATAAAGTAATTGGCATCCATATTATCAGGTGCGATTTCCAGACCTTTTTTGAGGTATGCCTCAGCCTTGTCGTCATCACCAAAACCAATAGGCCAGCCAGGCACCATATAATAAAAGCTGCCCAGCGTGGTATAAATCGCGCCATCAAGCGCCGTCGGATTGATCTTTTCAGCAGCCAGCAATAAATCCCGTGCTTCTTCCATTAACGATAAAGCGCCAAGCCCACCCTTGGCACCGGCATAAGAGGCTTTGATAATGGCTTCCCAGATCATTGGCTCAGCCTTGCCAGCATTGGCCTGCGTAAAAGCATGCGCGCGCGTGGCGAGGGCGGCAAACGCTTTCTCCTTGTCATCCTCTGCCGTCTGGTAATTCACTTTCGCCCAGTCATGCATCAGGGAAGCCAGGCTTTCTTCCCCGGCCTGAGCACTGGTAAACGCCGCGCACAACAAACAACACGACAACAGCCAACCTTGCATTATGGTTTTCATGCTTCAGCTCCTCAGAAGTTCATTTGCAGGTTGATGAAGAAGGCGTTGACATCCAGCCCCTGAAAACTGATGTTTTTCACTGCCCCATCTGCATTGGTTGCCAAACGCACCCACTCCAGCCCCAGCAAGGTATTGTAGTTCAGAAAAAGCTCACCACCAGCGCCGAATGCCAGTCCTGCTTTGGTTTTGCTCTGCTGCCGTCCGCCAGCTGAGGTAAAGGAAGCCTTCATCATCGTTACACCGGCAAGCGCGTAAATATTGGCGTTACCGCTCACATCAAATTTTGGTTTGGCCAGCAATGAAGTCATCCAGTCCACTTTCGAGGTTTCACCCGCACTGCTCACGCTCTGCGTCGCCCCCAGGCGCGCCTCCACTGATAACAACGGGCCAAACTCGATGCCGCCATAAAGATTGCCGCCCAACGCGGTTTTTTTATTGGCGCCGGGATCAAGTTCCACAAGCCCAAGTCCGACACCGGCATATCCGCCCTGAGCCTGTGCCGGAACGGCCAGACACATCGCGCTCAGGCACGTAGCCAAGATGACCTTCAGGTATTTTTTCATGTGTTTCTCCCTTGTTTGGCATAGATTTTTGCTTTCGCGTTCTGCTCCGCCAGCGCGCTATCAACCAGCCCCGGCAACACCGCATTCAGGCGTGCAAAAAAGGACTCGGGGAAGCCGATATAGGCTTCCTTCTTTTCTGCTTCCATAATGGCAAAAATCTTTTCAGCTACGTCTTCCGGCTCATCCATGTTCATGCCCGTAGCTTCGCCCATTTGCATCACGGCGTCCGAGTTGATTGGTGTACGCACGGCACGCGGCGCAATATACGTAACCTTCACGCCAGTGTCATGCAATTCACGGCGCAAGGCCTGAGAAAAGCCGCGTAAACCAAACTTGCTGGCAGAATACGTGGTAAACCAGGCAAAACCAATACTGCCAAACACCGAGCCGATATTAACAATATGGCCGGATTTCCGCTTGATCATATCTGGCAGCAGCGCATGAGTAAGATGCATGGGGGCCATCAGGTTCACCTGCATCACTTTTTCGATATGACTGGTTTCCTCGTCTTCAAAACTGCAAAAACCGGAAATACCCGCCAGGTTGATCAGGCAATCAACCGCCGTCATGGTTCGCCATACGGCAGAAACAGCGATATGGCAGCCATCACTCGAAGAAATATCCGCAGGCACAGCAAACACCTGGTCGCTGTCCAGGCGCGTGACCAGCGCATTCAATGCCTCCTTGTTGACATCCAGCAAGGCGACTCGCGCTCCGGCATCCACCAGATGTTCCGCCAGGATCTGCCCCATGCCACCGGCAGCACCAGTTAGCAACACCCGTTTTCCTTCAAATTTACTCATACACCCCTATCCTCGTCAGCCGCAATCACGCCTGCCTCGCCACCAGCGGCAGCGCCCGAAAAATATCCCCGTAAAGACGATAAAACATACGTGCAGCGTGAATCACCGCCTGCTTGTCTTCCTCGCGCCGCAGTCTGTTCATCAGCCCCTGATAAAAATCAACATGACCGACATCCAGTGAACCATGTGATGTCAGGTAGGAAAAGGCGGTATCCGGCAAGCCCAGACTGGCCTTGATGTTTTCTGCTGCGTGACTTGCCAGCGCAATACTGGTGCCTTCCAGCACCAATACCATACCAAAAAAACCTATTGGCTGACGACGGTGAATGGTATCATAGGCATAGGCGACCATCAATTCGGTTTCAGCAAGCGGTGTTGCCTGGCGCACGGCTTCCTTATCTCCACCGCAGGCAGCAATATCATTGAGAATCCATTCCTGATGCCCCATTTCCTCTTCGATATATTCCCCGATGGCTTCACGCAACCATTCCAGACGTTCCGGTAAACGCGCGCCACAGGCCATCAGCAGGGGCACGGTGTGCTTCACATGATGATAGGCCTGAGCCAGAAAGGCCGTATAGCTTGGCAACCCCAGTTCACCTGCCGCGCCGCGCTGAATAAACGGAATGGCCAGCAGTTCCTGACGTTCCGCCTCCGTCTCCAGCAATAAGCGATCATAAAATTTCACCTTGTGTTCTCCTTTGCTTCGCCATATGCCACCACAATCTGTATGCCTGACTGCGTTCGTTGTGAACGCCGCACGGCGCGCCGCTGACGAAAAAAATCCTTCAGCAAATGCGCAGCTGCCGCCGCCTGACAACCCGCCGTCACCACCACCTGATGATTCAGGCGCTCATCCGATAACACCTGATAGAGCGAATCAACCGCGCCCGTTTTGGGGTCAGCCGCAGCATAAACCAGCCGGGCAAGACGTGTATGCAGGATCAGGCCGGCGCACATCAGGCATGGCTCCAACGTCACGTAAAGCGTGGCGCCGGGCAAACGGTAATTCCCCACCGCCGCACATGCCTGGCGAATCGCGCACACTTCAGCATGCGCGCTGCCATCATGGCTGCGAACAGGCTGGTTATGCGCGGCAAAATAGCGCTCATCCGGCAATACCAGCACGGCGCCTACCGGCACTTCTTGCTGCTGTGCTGCCTGTTCTGCCTGCGTCAGTGCCAGTGCCATCCATTGCTCATCGGTTTTCATTTCAGGCGGAGTGTGGCAAACTCTCTGCCCATGTCCAACCCTGCCATGATTCAGTATTTACTACAGACCACTGCCTGGCCGCAGACAAGCCAGCATATCACGCTGCATGAAACGCATATTTCATGGGTCATCCTCACCGGCTCCCATGCCTACAAAATTAAAAAACCGGTGAACCTTGGCTTTGTTGATTTTTCCACGCTGGCAAAGCGCCAGCATTATTGCCAGGAGGAAGTCATCCGCAACCGGCGTTTTGGCAGTACGATTTACCTGGGTGTCGTGCCGGTCAGGCGGCAGGGTGACAGCTACAATATGGATGGTGATGGTGAAATTGTCGATTACGCCGTCAAAATGCGGCAATTTGCCGACCATGACCTGCTGCTGACACGTCTGCAAAACCATGCCTTTGAAGCTGCATGGCTGGATGAATTGGCCACCACGCTTGCTCACAGCCACGATCAGGCGCAGCCTCATCATGCCGGTGATGCCGCAGTCCGGCTGGATCAGCATATGCAGGATTGCCTGACCACCCTGATGCCACACATGCCAGAAGCTGTTCAATGGCACCAGCAATGGCAACAACGGATGGCGCAACTTGCGCCCGTATTACAACAACGTCAGCAGGCATCCATGGTACGCTGCTGTCATGGCGACTATCACCTCGGCAATCTGACGCTGATCAATGATCATCCCCAGGCATTTGATTGCATCGAGTTCAACGATGAACTGGCCACCATCGACACCATGAATGATGCCGCGTTTTTATTCATGGATTTACTGGCGCATCAGCGGCCTGATCTGGCCATGCGTTTTATCTCCCGTTATCTGGAGCAAAGCGGTGATGATCAGGGAGCTGGCACACTGCGCCTATTTGCCGCCTACCGCGCTGCCGTGCGTGCCAAAGTCAGTATCTTGCAAACAGGTACAGCCAACGCCAAGACACAGCATTATTGCGCGCTGATGGAACAACTACTGAACGAAGCGCCAAGACCACCGCAACTGATTGCCATCGGCGGCTATTCCGGCAGCGGCAAAAGCCATCTTGCTTTGCGTGGCTGCGGCCCCATGCAAGCCGTGATTGTTCGCTCGGACGCCTTGCGCCGTCGCCTGCACCGGCAATTTCCCCACCTTGAACGCTATGGCGAAGCCATGAATGCACGAACGCGGGATGCTGTGATGCAAGCGGCCAGGCAACTACTGGCAGCTCGCTGGTCTGTGATCCTTGATGCCACGTTTCTCACCGACGAATGGCGACAACGGGCCCGCAACATCGCCACTGAACAAGGCGCAGGCTATCAGCTGATCTGGCTGGACACACCACCGGAAACACAGTTGCAACGCATCCGTCAACGCCGTGGTGATGTATCCGAAGCGGACGAAGCCATATTACGTCAACAATGGCAACAATTCACACCACCACCCCCCGATCAGGCGCTTTTCTGGCCCGATAGCAATCGCTGGCCCGACAGACTGCCAGATGCAGTATAGCATCTGGCAACACTTTTCTTGACACAAGATACTCCCTGCACCTACGCTTACGGAATGAGTGATTCTACTGTCGATGCCATCATTATTGTGGCAGTGGCTTATGCGTTTGAAACGTCCGAGGCCGTGCTATGGTCATTTGCCGGCATCTTGATTGTGCGCACCATATTGGCAATCCGCTCACGCACAGCCGACAAACAAGATCATCAGTCATAGCGATTCACCCGCTGGTTCTCGTTGTGGCTACGGCAGAAACATTTCATGCGTCGAATAACGGCTGAAAAGCTCCTAATCATCAGGGGTGCTCAAAAAACACGTAATTGGTTGAATAGTCGCTGATCTCAAAGTAAACTTTCTTTTCACCGGGATCAACCTGCATATTCAGGTTTTCATCAAGCACGCCGTAACCAAAACGATAGGGCCGGGGGGTGTTGCCGTTGGTGCTGATCGCGGTGGAAATTTTGTCGATACGCAAAAAACGGCGCACGAGTTTGTCGCCAGCATACACTTCCAGCACGCCATCGGTGCCCGTGTAGTTTTGCACCACACGAGAGATTTTGTTCTGCTGCTCCTGCGTACAGGCTGTCATCAGCAACACAAGGCAAAGTGCGCT
>WFOJ01000023.1 GCA_015488125.1 Mariprofundaceae bacterium | reverse complement strand
TTTGCAACGCTTCGCCATATCGCTTTGAACCTTCTCAAGGCGGAAAAATCTCTCAAGGTAGGAATGAAAGTTAAACGATTACGTGCCGGATGGGATCACAAGTACTTGCTCAAGGTTCTTGGCGGGTAAGATTTTAATGCGATTGCCCTGGTGGCAAACGGTATTGGCCAATCAGGAATATTAACCTTGATATTTTTCATGGAGAAACATTAGGAGTTATAGGAAAAAATGGTGTAGGTAAAAGCACACTACTCAGACTTATCGCAGGAATTATTGATCCTTGTGAAGGTAGTATTGAACGTTTTAACAACAAAGCCTCATTACTGGCGATGCAAGCTGGCTTTTTACCTCACCTCAGTGGCAGACGAAACATTATCATTGGCGGATTAACACTTGGAATGTCAAAGTCGGAAATTGATGATAAAATGGAAAAAATTATCGAATTTTCCGAACTTGGTCACCATATTGACGAACCTCTGTATGCCTACTCCCTTGGCATGAAAATGCGACTTGGGTTTTCTATTGCTGTTGAGAGTTCTCCCGATATTTTGCTGATTGACGAAGTACTAGGAGTTGGAGATGAGAATTTCAGGGGAAAATCTATTGATAAAATCATTGCGATGACAGCGTCCGATCGTACAGTTGTCATTGTTTCTCATGGCCTTAATTTTTTATTAAAAACATGCAACCGAGGCATTGTAATTAATAGCGACATGTCCATTATGGAAGGAAGCATTGAAGAGGCTGTAACCTATTACAAAAAAACATAAACTCGATACTCACCTGGAAATATTAAAGCCGACATTCATCACCCCCTGATCCTGTTTCAGAGTTAGTGTCCCGCTTCGTGGTGTATGAAGGAATTGATGCAGGCGGCCACCGCGTCATTCTTCTGGTTTTGAGAAGACAAACAAAAGGAGGATGACGCGATGGCCAGAAAGAAGACTGAAGCACGGAAATGGTCGGACCTTGACAAATCTACTACGAACAACCGGATATTGGCCAAATCTTAGCCCTGTTTCTGTTAAGTAGCGCTGCTATTTGCCGCCGACAGATCGTATATTTAGCTCAACTCCGCTATTTCTCGTGACGATTGCCAAAGTACGAGAGATTCCTGGTGCGGCAGATTACATAAGTTCATTCAGGTCAAGATCCAGAAGATCATTCAGATAAGCGCCAATCATCATACGTCCCCGCTCAGGATTGTCGTGTTCCAACCAGACCAGGGTGGCTGAAATTTCCACTGGCTCTTGCCCGCTATTATCCGGACGGTACAGAATAACCTCCAGGTGCTGGCCCGAGGTAAGCGCTGTACTGGCATCCAGTACCATGCGAAATCCGGCATCAGAAATATCAAGAATTTTGCCTTCCAGCACAGATTCATCTCCCTGTCCAGAATTGACAATAATACGCGCTGGAAAATCCACATTAAAACGTAAAAACCTGCGTTGCTCATGCATATCAAAAAACATGGTGCTATTCCCCTGTCCCTCAAGCTGCCTGCGAGGCTATGCGATCACTGCTCAACTGCAACAACATGCGGAAAATGCTGATGAAGGACGAGCGACGGGTGTTTTGCTCTACGAACCTACTACATATAGTAGCTGATGTAAGCTATAAACACAGGCTATGCCAGCTGCTGATGCAATGAAGTTATTCAGTGTTGTTCAGATCGAGAAACACTGTTTCCCTTATCACCTTGAAATCCATGGATTTATTCCCGCTGTGTATATAACACATTGATAAAAAACAATGTTTTTATTTTGGTTATTTTTTAGGCATTGATCATGGAGGGCAATAACTGCCTTTATGACAACAGCTTTTTCATGTTATTCACAGAGTTTTCCACAACCTTGTCCACAATCACTGTGGAAAACTCACAGGGCATAATGAAACTGCTGATCAACGATCGGCAATCAGATGTATGGTACAGAAGCAGCAAGCCTCATGTTTGCTACGGCAGGATGAAGCGCGCAAATGACGTAGGTACCCAACGAGTTGATTTGGAGCAGAATTTGCATGTCATCGCCTTGCAAATAGACTGGCTGTGTTGAATTCAGATTTATAATGCTGTTGTTCGCCCTGCCTCTGTTCCGCACTGTGCGCAACAAGCACATTCTACATGTGTGGAAAGGCAGGGAGCGATTGCGTAAACACAAAAAAACAGAGAGGATGGAGCATGACTCAGGATGAACTCAAAACCCGGGTAGCGAAAGCGGCGCTGGAATATGTGCAGGCAGGTACCATTATTGGCGTGGGCACAGGTTCAACGGCCAACAAATTTATTGATGCGTTGGCCACTATCAAAGACAGCATCAGAGGCACGGTGGCCAGTTCGGAAGCAACGGCAGAACGCCTGCGTGCGCATGGTATTCCGGTACTCGATCTGAATGATGCACTGGCGGAGGTGCGGCAACTATCAGTTTATATTGACGGTGCGGACGAATTCGATGGTGAAAATAATCTGACCAAAGGTGGTGGCGGCGCACTGACGCGGGAGAAGATCGTTGCCTGTGCCTCAGCACAATTTATCTGCATTGTCGATCAAAGCAAGCAGGTGGAGCACCTGGGCGCTTTCCCCTTGCCGATTGAAGTAATCCCCATGGCTCGTGCCTATGTTGCCGGTATTGCCCGCGAACTGGGGGGCGATCCTGTGTTGCGCGAAGGCTTTACCACAGATAACGGCAATATTATCCTGGATGTACATGGCTTGCGCATCACCGAGCCGGATTTACTGGAAGAGCGCCTGAATCATGTGCCAGGCGTGGTAACCTGCGGGATTTTCTCGCGCTTTAGTCATAAGGGCGATGTGGTACTCATGGGTACTCCGGACGGCGTGGAACGCATTGAAGCCTGAACTTCAGCTATCGTACTATGATTTTGAGCTGCCGGAATCATTGATTGCTCGGCAACCATTGCCACAGCGGGATGCTTCGCGGCTGTTGCAGGTGCATGGCGAGCAATTATTTGATCGCTGCATGCGGGATTTGCCTGCGCTGGTCAGAACGGGTGATCTCTGGGTGTTGAACAATACCCGGGTGATTCCCGCCCGCCTGCACGGACGTAAAGCCAGCGGCGGACGGGTTGAACTGCTGCTGCTGGAAAAAACGGACAGCGAAGATGTGTGGCTGGCCTGGGGGAAGGCCAACAAACCCATCAACGTCGGTACATGGATTCATATCGCCGATGGCTTTGAGGCTGAGGTTCTCGCCAGAGAAGGACGAACCCTGCGGCTGCACCTGCATGCTGACGATGTTGCCGCTGCTATCGAACGGCATGGTCATATGCCGCTGCCACCTTATATGCAACGCGACGATACAGCAGAGGATCAAGAGCGTTACCAAACGGTGTTTGCCCGCCATGCCGGCGCTGTTGCTGCGCCGACGGCGGGTCTGCATTTAACAGAAGCACTGATGCAGGCCATGCGGCAGGCGGGGGCAAGTTTTACTGAAGTTACCCTGCATGTCGGGCCAGGCACGTTTCAGCCGGTGGACGTCGAACATATTCCTGAGCATCGTATGCATGAGGAAGTTTGGCATGTTGATGAACAGGCAGCAGAGCGCATCAATCAGGCTCGGCAACAAGGGCAGCGCATTGTTGCCGTCGGCACCACAAGCTTGCGTTGTCTGGAGTCTGCAGCGATCATCACAGATGATGGTGTTCGCTTGCGGGCAGGCAGTGGGCGCAGTCGGCTGTTTATTTATCCGGGCTACGAATTTCGCCTGGTGGATGCTTTGCTGACCAATTTTCACCTGCCTCGCTCCACCTTGTTGATGTTGGTGGCAGCACTGATTGGTGGCGAACGGGTGCATGCTGCCTACGCTCACGCCATTGCCCGGCAGTACCGTTTTTTCTCCTATGGTGATGCCATGTTTTGCCAGCGAGCAACAGCCTCCGTTGATCATTAACCTGTGTTGATTGCTAACGTACTCGATAGCTGGCGGGCAATTGATCGTCCGTTGCTGCTGCTGTTGACATTGCTGGCCACAGTCGGCCTGACAACGCTTTATTCGGCTGTGCATCTTGGTGATCTTCATATCTGGTATCGCCAGATCATGTACTGGTGCGCTGGTATCGCCGCGTTTTTGTTTATGAGCCTCGTGCCCTTGCGTTTTCTTGGCCTGCTGGCCTGGCCAGTGTTTCTGGTGGCGCTGCTGGCACTGGCGCTGGTGCCTGTAATTGGTGAAGTTAAAATGGGGGCCAGACGCTGGCTGGATCTCGGTATCGTTCATCTGCAACCGTCGGAAATCATCAAATGGGCGTTAATGCTGGTGCTGGCGCACTGGCTGGCCAATCGCGAGGCATCAGACTGGAAAACCATTATCGTGGCCGTGCTGTTGGTAGGCATACCGGCTGGCCTGATTGTCATCCAGCCGGATCTTGGTACCACACTGGTATTGCTGATGGCGGCTGCTGCGGTGCTGATGGCCGGTGGCTTTCCCTGGCGTTATTTCTTCGGCTTGCTGGCCATGTTGCCAGCGGCAGGCTGGTATTTATGGCAACATATGCATGATTATCAACAAAAGCGGGTGTTGATGTTTCTTGACCCGCAGTCAGATCCGTTGGGGGCTGGCTACCATGTGATTCAATCCATGATTTCCATTGGCTCCGGTGGCCTGTTTGGCAAAGGTTATTTGCATGGCACACAGGCCCGTCTTCACTTTTTGCCGGAACAGCACACGGATTTTATTTTTTCCGTACTGGCGGAGGAATTTGGCATGTTTGGCGTTTGTGTGCTGTTGTTGCTGTTCGGGCTGTTGATTTTTCGCATTCTGTATATTGCTTCGCTGGCTTTCAGCCGCTTTGCTTCGTTGTTGTGCATTGGCATTGTCAGCATTCTGACCTTATACATGTTTGTCAATATTGGCATGGTGTCCGGCATGTTACCGGTTGTTGGCGTGCCCCTTCCTTTCGTCAGTTATGGCGGTTCGGCACTGGTGAGCATGCTTGCCATGCTCGGTATTATTGCCCGCGTTGGCATTGAATCACGCCAGCAACTGCCCTGGCAACGCGGCGGCAGTGCGCTATTGTGAGTGACTGGCTGAGTCATGAGGCAAGCTGGCGGTTGTTGCCGTTTGTGCTTGTGTTTTTGTTAATGGCGGTGCTGGAATACCGTTACCCTCGCCGTCAACTGGATCAGTCCCGTGGCGAGCGCTGGCGGGGCAATCTTTCGCTGGTGGTACTGAACACGATGTTGGCGCGGCTGTTGTTTACCTTGCTTGGTACCAGCACGGTGGCCCTGGCCTTTTATGCACAGGATCAGGGGCTGGGCCTGCTGACGTTACTGTCACTTTCACCACCTATGACTCTGTTGTGCGGCGTGCTCCTGCTTGATTTGGCTATTTACTGGCAACACCGCCTGTTCCATCAAATGCCCTGGCTGTGGCGCCTGCATCAGGTACATCATGCTGATCGCAATCTCGATGTTTCCAGCGGATTGCGCTTTCACCCTCTGGAGATTTTGCTATCGCTGCTGATTAAAATGACGCTGATTGTTGTGCTGGGTGTACCGCCGCTGGCGGTGCTGATGTTCGAGGTATTGCTTAATGGCATGGCCATGTTTAATCACGCGAATGTGTATATTCCTCCATGGCTTGACCGACCCCTGCGCTGGCTGGTGATCACTCCTGATGTTCACCGCATTCATCACTCCGTGGCAATCCATGAAACCAACAGTAATTACGGCTTCAACATCAGTGCCTGGGATCGCCTGTTTGGCAGTTATCGGCCTCATCCGTCAGCTGGTCAGATCAACATGACGATTGGTCTGCCGCAATGGCAAGATGCCGAGACAGCGCAATTAGGCTGGATGCTGCGCTTACCCTTTCGTTCCCCGCGCGCATTCAGTTGATTGTACTGTACTTATAGCTGACGATCGTGCGGTTTGGTTATCGCTTTCTGCGCGGTTAATCCATCAGATGGAGGTCAGGATTCAGGGAGTTGCCAGGGCATATGTTGGTAAGGGTGCGCTTCAGTCGATGGAAAGTAAGGGTATTTGATAATATCGAAGTATGGGGAATAATCAAAATCCCTGGGTGTGAACAAACGTGCATTGCGAGGACGAATTCTCATCTCCGTCAAATCACCATCAAGTTCCGGTAAAATAGGGAATTGCACTGAGGTAAAAGCCTCGGCAATCAACGTGGAACAAACGGTGCGAACTTCACTACCCGCATCATGAGCAAACAGGCTTGAGTGCCAGCGCCGGGGCAACAATGCAAAAGGTAGCATTAAACGCGCCAGATCAAACATCTGGCGCATGTCATAACCCATGCCCAGGCGGGCGATGGCATAGCTGATGACTTGCTGAATATCGCTGACAGCCAACCCTCTGGGACGACAAATGCGAAGATGATAGCCTTCGTATGCTTGCAGTGGCGTAACAATAACTCCTTGACCAAGAACAGCCTCAAGCACGAGAGGTTGATGTTGGCAGGCATCCGGCAGGTATTGCAACAACAACTCGCGACTGTGAGGATTGCTTACATCATCAACACGACCAAGGTAAAGCGCGCTATGCGTCCAAATACTGCGCGTTACAGTCTGAATAACCCGGCCAATACGCGTTCTACCCTCGACCAGCAGCACATCAGCCGGACGGATCTCGAAACAAAGGCGTTCAAAATCACACATTGGCCACCCTGCCGGTTCATCGAGTTCCTGGTTCAGCCAGTCGGTCATGCGTTGCAATAACCATGCCTTCATGATATTTATTTGTTTTCCCGCATGCCCGAACCATAGACTGTGTTATCTTGATTGCCACAGTAACTGCATGCCGCTACGCTGCCGCTGATCCACCTTGAGCAGTTGTGTGTGACTTTGATGGTCATCTGACAAGGTGGAAACATCACACCCCTCATGGCAGCATACGCCACGTGGTGTGTTGGGGAGGGAGAAAATCCCGGAGGGAATCATGGAACTGAAGCTGGATGTCGAAGAGCAAGAAAAACCAGTCACTTCTCCTGAAGATATAGATGAAAATGTTGACGGGCTTGAGGACTTTCCGGAAGAAGAAACAGAAGATACCCGGCGACGGGATGAGTTATTGCAGGCGGCAGCCTTTGAACTGGAACAACAATTACAGATATCGACAACAGACATCAATGAAGAAAAAGCCAATAGGCTGATGGATTTGCTGCGTGTGCAGTTCATGGATATTATGAAATCCCTGGATGCATTGCGGCTTAGTCGTGATCGCCTGCAGATTGATATGCAGTCCGAGCGGGTGCGCCAATGGCTGGGCAGCCTGAATCGCAGTACCTTCGTGCCACTCTCATTTCGCATCAAATACCTGCGCATGCTGGAGGATTACGTTGATCTGATTTCTCGCGATATGGGTTCGTTAATCATGCGCGCCTACAAAATCGGCATTGTGCTGATTCGCGATAAAGCGCGAAAAAAACCAGCACTTTATGCCAGTATGGTATATGTCACCGGTATTGCGGTGCATCTTTCCATTCAATCACTGAAGCGAGACTACAGCCACCACCTGCCGCCATCACCGCTGGATGTACGTCAGACTTTTGAAATGGCTCGCCTGGGGCTAACCATTGCCCGCACGGTGGACAAAGAGCAATGCAAAAAGGATGTTGAACGTATTCAGCAGGCGATGATTCAGTACGAAATTCTTCGCCGGGTTGATATTTTCCGCTTGACTCCCAAAGAACGCGAGGTGTTTTACAAGCGTTTACCGGAGTTCAGCCAGTATGCGCGTATTCAGTTTGTGCGCGCTGGTGATCCGGTGATGAATGCCAAAGGCAAAAAGGCATGGCTGGTATCGCGGCTGGATCAACCACACATGAAACCACGCCAATCTTCACGACTCTCTGGTATCGAGGGTTATAACGTCTTTCTTATCGAGGGTGACAGACTGATCAAGCGGGTGTCCGAATTGATCAGTTATTCGCCTACCAAGGATGGCAAAGGAAGAGGAAAGGGAAAGTCAGACAAGGAAATCCACCTTGAACATGTGTATGCTGAGTTGTTGCTGTGCAGTCAGTTATTGCTGCGCTCGTTCAAGAAAACGCCGCGTGCTGAACGTCAACTACTGAAAGACAAGGGTAAAAACCTCTATGCGCGCAAGGCACTGGTATTAAGCGAAGAATTCTACGTCAAGGATCCTTACGAATATTTCAACATTTGGAAGGTGATTGATCTTTCCCAGCAGGGCATCTGCCTGGAAGCCAAACAGGAGCCTTTTCCTGTTGCTTCGCTGGTGGAAATCAGGTTTTCGGCGAATTCCTCGCGTTATGGCATTGTTCGCTGGTATCGCAGTACCTTGCAAGGGGTGGTACAGTGCGGTATCGAATTTGCACCTGCCAAGCTGTTTCCGGCAAAAGTTGCCTTGCTCAGCAGTTCCACCGCTGAATCCACCTGGCTGGCACTACTGGAAAAAGTGCCTACCGGCTGGAACGTCTGGGTTGGCGACTGGACGGGAACGCCTGTGCAAATGACGGTAGCCATCAAGCGTAAGGGGCAAAACAGAATTATTTGCGTGATCGCGCCGGAAGGTACTGTTGGCGATAATTTTGCCATATTCAGAATTGCCAAGGTCATGTCGGAGGAAGAATACCACATGGTCAGCATGGAAGAAGCCAGAAAAGCCAGAGAGAACAAATTGCGCGAACAGCAGGACTGAGGTTGTTTTTGTACCCGGGAGCTGTCGTACTTTGGCAATCGTTATAGAGATAGCGGGGTTGAACCGGCTATACGATGTGTGAACGAAAAATAGCAGTACCATGAAACAGGTCGCGCATTCTCGCAAAGGCAGAATATTTTTCATCCTTATTTCCGCTTTTGTCCGCCACAGCAGGTGTGACCCGGCATGCTGCTTGTTTCCTCATCGTCAATACTGTTCCGGTGATCGCAATTGGCGCCATCACGTGTTTTCTGTCTAACCATTAGCGAAATGCAAATGGATGGATTTCGAGCATGGCAATTTCTCCCTTAGGAACCGGTTTTTTCAACAAAGGTATTGATGTCTGCGTCACAATGCGGCAGAAAGCCAAGATCGGTTGGCGCCGCTGGAAACTATGGTTCGTGCGTCTGCCGATGGTGGTAAAACGCCTATGGCAATATCTTCATGACTTTTTCAGATCTTTCCGGCATGGTTCGCCGCTTACCGTTTTTCGCACGGCGATAAACTTGTAATGGAGCATAAACAGATGGGTAAAAATATTCTGCTGTGGATTGCCGTCGGGCTGGTGATGATGAGCGTCTTCAATATGTTTGGCGCGCCATCGCCCGGCAGCAAAACCATGAGTTATTCAGCATTTATCGAACGGGTAGATCAGGGAATGGTGGATAAAGCCGTGATCTCCGAAGACCAGATTACCGGCCAGTACCGCGATATGTCCGGTGAAACCAAAACCTTTACGGTGCATGCGCCGCGTGACCCGGAACTGGTCAAGCGACTACTGGACAACAAGGTGGAAGTGGAAGCCCAGCCGCCGACTGAAGTCCCGTTTATGTTATCGGTATTGATTTCATGGTTCCCCATGCTGCTGTTGATCGGCGTATGGATTTTCTTCATGCGTCAGATGCAAGGTGGCGGCAAAGGCGGTGCGCTTTCTTTTGGCAAAAGCCGTGCCAAACTGTTGAATGAAAACACCAATAAAGTGACATTTGACGATGTCGCTGGCTGTGATGAGGCCAAGCAGGAGGTGACGGAGATTATTGAATTTCTTCGTGATCCTTCGCGTTTTACACGCTTAGGTGGTAAAATTCCCAAGGGCGTACTGCTGGTGGGACCGCCGGGTACGGGTAAAACCCTGCTGGCACGGGCAGTGGCGGGCGAGGCTGATGTGCCATTTTTTTCGATTTCCGGATCGGATTTTGTGGAAATGTTTGTCGGCGTCGGTGCTTCGCGTGTGCGCGATATGTTCGAGCAGGCCAAGAAGCATGCGCCCTGCATCGTCTTTGTTGATGAAATTGATGCCATGGGTCGTCATCGTGGCGCCGGCCTTGGTGGTGGCAATGATGAGCGTGAACAGACACTGAATCAGATGCTGGTCGAGATGGATGGTTTTGAATCGAACGAGGGGGTGATTCTGGTGGCGGCCACCAACCGTCCCGACGTACTGGATCCAGCGCTGCTGCGTCCCGGTCGTTTTGATCGTCAGGTGGTGGTTGGTCGCCCTGACCTTAACGGACGCATCCAGATCCTCAATGTGCATATGAAGAAAGTGCCGCTGGCTCGCGATGTTGATGCCAAGGTGATTGCCCGGGGCACACCTGGCTTTTCCGGCGCCGACCTGGCGAATCTGGTGAATGAGGCGGCATTGATTGCTGCTCGTTTTAACCGGGATAAGGTGTGCGCTGCTGATTTTGACGAAGCCAAGGACAAGGTGATGATGGGCACCGAGCGCCGCTCCATGGCCATGAGTGAAGAGGAAAAGCGTTGCACAGCCTATCACGAAGCAGGTCATGCGCTGGTTTCGGTGTACAGCCCTGCTGCTGATCCGATCCACAAGATGACGATCATCCCGCGTGGGCAGGCACTGGGCATGGTAATGCGCCTCCCGGAAAAGGATGAGTATTCACAATCGCGTGAAAAAATGCATGCCAATCTGGCGATTGCCATGGGTGGGCGCGTTGCTGAAGAGCTGATTTTTGGTTACGACAAGGTCACCTCCGGCGCTTCCGGCGATATTCAGATGGCAACCAATCTGGCACGCAATATGGTTACCCGCTGGGGCTTGTCTGATAAACTCGGACCGTTGATGTATGGTGAAAATGAAGACGAGGTTTTTCTTGGTCGCTCTGTTACCCGTCACCAGAATATATCGGATGAAACGGCGCGCCTGATTGATGCAGAAATTCGTCGTTTTGTTGAAGAAGGTTATCAGCGGGCACGCGAGATTCTGACCACTCACCTGGATCAGCTTCACAAACTGACAGAAGTATTGCTGGAATATGAAACGCTTTCGGGCGATGAAA
>WFOJ01000022.1 GCA_015488125.1 Mariprofundaceae bacterium | reverse complement strand
TGATTGAAAAACAGCAATCACGCGAAGTTCGCAGTGAGGCATGGCAGGCGGTGAACCTTTATTTTCATGTGCCGCAGGCACGCAGGCAGGCGAAGCAGGTTGCCACATCGCCAGCAGGAGCGGATTCCTGGGCTGATGTTTATGAGAAACTGAAAAATGCAGTGGCCGTTCGCCATTATTCGCCGAGAACGCTGCATTCCTATCGCGGCTGGGTGCGCAAGCTTCAGGTTTTTGTGAAAAACAGGCCACCGAATGCAATCAGCATGACGGAGGTGGAAGCGTTTTTGACAGATCTGGCAAGCCGTCAGCAGGTGTCGGCATCGACGCAGAATCAGGCGTTTAATGCTTTGTTGTTTCTCTTTCGTCATGTATTGCACAAGGCGTTCCAGCCCGAAGGCGTGACGCGTGCTAAATACAAGCGGCGTATTCCCGTGGTGCTCTCTCGCGAGGAAGTGGATGCCGTTCTGAACCAGCTTTCGCACCCTTATGATCTGATTGCCCGATTGCTTTATGGTTGTGGTTTACGGCTGTCAGAAGGGATCAGCCTGCGCGTGCAAGATGTGAATTTTGATGCCATGCGCATCATTGTGCATGATGGCAAGGGCGGCAAGGATCGGGGGCTTCCCCTGCCGGAATCACTGGTTGATGATTTGCAGGCACAGCTTGAACGGGTCAGGACGCTGCATGCGCTCGACCTTGAGGCAGGTTACGCTGGGGTGATTCTTCCCGAGGCGCTGGCGAAAAAATACCGGCGTGCGGCGAAAGATTATGGCTGGCAATGGCTCTTCCCTGCCAAAAGGCTGACACTGCTGCCTGAAGTGGGCGAAAACCGGCGCTATCACATTCATGCCACCCACGTGCAAAGGGCGATCAAACACGCGGTTCGCCAGGCGCAGATTGCCAAGCCTGCGACAGCGCATACTCTGCGTCACAGTTTTGCCAGTCATTTGCTGTCGGCGAATTATGACATTCGCACCATTCAGGAACTGCTCGGTCATGCCAGCCTGAAAACGACGATGATTTACACCCATACTGTGCAATCGCAAACGCTGAAAGAGGCGAGAAGTCCGCTGGACTTGCGGTGATTCAGATACTGCAGGAATACGTGTTACTTTGCATTTTGCGTAGATCAGCTGGATGAAAGATATACCATGAGTGAAAAAGATACGCTGGCTTGTCTGCGCCTGCACGGGGTGCGGGGCGTGGGCAGCTATACAGCAAATCGCTTGCTGGAACACTTTGGCTCGGCATCTTCGTTCTGGCAGGCTGGTGAAGCGGCCTGGCAGGCGCAACCAGGCATTGGTCCCAAATTGATTGCTGCTTTGCAGCAAAGCTCCGTGCAGGATGCTCAGCAGGTACTGCAGTATTGTCAGCAGCACGGGATCAGCGTGCTGGTGCGCGATGATGCAGGCTATCCGCCAGCGCTGAAAGCGCTTGAGGATGCGCCACTGGTGATGTTTTATCGCGGCAACCCGGAAATATTGCAGGCTGAGCGCATGCTGGCGGTCGTTGGCGCGCGCAAAGCCAGCCAGCAGGGGCGAAAGCTTACCCGTCAGTGGTGTCAACAGTTTTCCGAAGCCGGGGTGGTCGTGGTAAGCGGTATGGCTTACGGCATTGATGCAGCCGCTCATGGTGGCGCACTGGCTGGCACCATGCCGACGGTGGCGGTGCTGGGCTGTGGTCTGGCTACGCTTTACCCGTTGCAGCAACGTCAGCAAGCGGCCATTATTGATGATGGTGGCTGCGTGCTTAGCGAATATCTGCCACAACAGGATGCCCGGCCAGAGCATTTTCCGCAGCGCAACCGCATTATCGCCGGTTTAACGCAAGCGACGCTGGTGATGGAAGCAGATGTGGCTTCAGGTTCATTGATCAGCGCCAAACATGCCGTGCGTTATGGGCGGGAAGTCCTGGCAGTGCCGGGGAATGTCACCGTATCCCGTCATGCTGGTTGTCATCAGTTGATTCGCGATGGCGCCACGCTGGTTGAATCTGCTACTGATGTCCTGACGCATATGGCCTGGGAAGGCAAGGCATCAGCGTCCGCAGATTGCGCTGCCGAACTGGCAACATGCACGCCCCGCCAGCAAAAAATTGTTGCCCTGTTGCAGGGCGATGTATTGCATGTGGATCAACTGGCCGAGGCTTGCGGATGCAGTGTTGCTGAGCTGGCAGCGGATTTGCTGACGCTGGAATTCAAGGCATTCATTGAATCATTACCCGGTGGACGTTACGCTTCCGTCTAATTTTTTACTTCGAGCCGCCTGCAGGATGCGAATAGCATTTTGTTCAGACGGTTTGCTTGTTTGCAGGAGCAACAGTGACCAACCCTTTCCATGAAGACGACCACTTCCGTGACGAATGCGGTGTATTCGGCGTTCTTGACCATCCGGAGGCAGCAAACCTGACCTATCTGGGCCTTTATGCCCTGCAACATCGGGGGCAGGAATCTGCCGGTATCGTCAGCTTTGATGAGAAGCGTTTTCACAGCCGCCGAAACATGGGGCTGGTGGCAGACTGTTTCCAGAAGAAAGATTTTCGACGATTGGCCGGACGGCAGGCTATCGGCCATGTGCGCTACTCAACATCCGGTGAATCCGGTTTGCGCAATTGTCAGCCATTTGCCTATGAATATGCGCATGGCGGCATTGCCATGTGCCACAATGGTAATATCACCAATGCGCCTGAGTTGCGCTATACACTGGAACAACAAGGCGCTATTTTTCAGTCCACGTCTGACACGGAAGTATTGATTCATTTGGTGGCTCGCAGTGAGGGCGAAACGACGGAGGCACGGCTTGCTGATGCCGTGCCGCGTCTTGAAGGCGGCTTTTCGCTGCTGGTGCTGACCGAGGACAAACTGATCGGCATTCGTGATCGTCACGGCATTCGTCCGCTCATGCTGGGACAACTGAATGATAGTTGGGTGCTGGCTTCAGAAAGCTGCGCCTTTGATTTGATCGGGGCAAAATATATTCGTGATATTCGACCTGGCGAAATGGTGGTGATTCGCAAATCAGGCCTGACCAGTCATCAGTTGATTGAAGAAGCCAGTTCACGCTTTTGCGTCTTTGAATATGTGTATTTTGCCAG
>WFOJ01000021.1 GCA_015488125.1 Mariprofundaceae bacterium | reverse complement strand
CGCAAGGCCTGCATATCAGCAGCTTCCAGTGCCTGATACACCTCGCGCAGGCAACGTTCCTGCGCATCCGGTCGATTGACCAGTTCATAGAGCATGATTTCACTCAAGCTCATTTTGACTTCAAGATTGGGATAGCCCAGTTCATATACCATGCGGGCGCCCAGCCTGCTTTTGCCGCAAATGGTCAGATACCCCGTCTGAAACAGCAAAGCCTCCGTGGCAATGGTGCGCACATCAAACCGTGACAACAATTCTTCTCCGGCAAACATGCGCTCCAGCGAAGGCAGATGTGCCTGCTTCTCCAGTAAGGTGCGAATCAGAAAGGATGGACTGCCCGTCTCAAACCAGTAAGCGCGGAACTGGCGTTCATCCAGATAAAGCAGCACATCAAAGGGGTTATACACCCGCTCGCCATCAAAGCTGTAGCCATTATACCATTGGCGCAGGGCATCTTTGTCCACGCCATGCAACCATTCGTCAAAAACATCATACAATTCAGGCTCGGTATAACCGCATAAGGTGGCGTATTGCGGAACAAGCGTAATATCCTTCAGGTTATTCAGACCGCTGAACAGCGACACCTTGGAAAACTTGCTAACGCCAGTGAGCAGGCAAAAGCGCACATATTGATCCGAGTCCTTGATGACGGAATAAAAACCTTTCAGACCATCGCGCACAGCGCTCGCCACTTCATCACGCCCGGCCACCAGATTATCGAGAATCGGTTTGTCGTACTCGTCGATCAGCAGTACAACCTGCTGCCCGAATTTTTTATGTAGGCCGAGTATAAGGTCAAAAAAGCGTCCAGGAATTCCTTTGCTCAGGACTTCAAAACCATAGCGTCGTTCATGTTCTCCCAGAATATCGCTCAGGCGTGTTTCCAGCGCTTCACGACTCTCCACCACACCGCCACCAAAACTGATATGAATAACAGGAAAGGACTGCGACCAATTCCACAGCGGTTCAATGGCCAGTCCCTTGAACAACTCGCGTTCGCCAGCAAACAACGAAGCCAAGGTGCTGACCAGCAACGACTTGCCAAAGCGTCGGGGGCGAGAGATGAAAAAATATTTCCCGCCTTGTGCCAGCTGATACAACAAGGCTGTTTTATCGACATAGCAATAATGATCACGGATGATTTCAGAAAACGTCTGCACACCGATGGGTAATCGTTTTTTCATTCCTGTTTCTCCGTCTTGCTCATGCAGTTGTTCGGCACAAGCCATTCTCTTTATTCCCCCGCCGCTGGCAAGCTTCAATGATTTTTAGCCTCCCCCAACCCCCCGCATCCCTGAATTCACAACACACGTGTCATTACCCTGTGAATAACACCCGCACTGGAATAATGTAAGGATTTTGGCACAGTGCCGACCTTCAGTGTACGCTTCTAATGCTTATCATTCGGAGCGAGTTGCACGTTGTTCCAATCGCTCTGTAATATAGTGAGGTTTCATGATTCAGGATGTTACACTGCCAGGCGCATTGATTGCCGGTATTCTTTCTTTTCTTTCGCCATGCGTATTGCCGCTGGTGCCAGCCTATCTTTCCTACATCAGCGGTGTTTCCGTCAACGAACTACGCCAGCAAGATAACACCAAAGTCCGCCAACTGGCGCTGAAGCAATCACTATGGTTCATTACTGGTTTCAGTCTGGTGTTCATTCTGCTGGGCGCATCGGCCACCTGGCTGGGGCAATGGTTACTCGCAAATATGGCCATCCTCGGCAAGATTGCCGGTATCATTATTGTGATTTTTGGCATTCACTATACCGGTCTGGTACGGATTCCATGGTTAATGGTCGATGCCCGTTTGCAAACCGATCAGCTCAATGCCAAAAGTGGCAGCGGCGCATTATTGCTTGGTGCTGCCTTTGCCTTTGGCTGGACACCGTGCATCGGCCCGATTCTTGGCGCGATTCTCGCCATGGCCGGGGCGCAGTCTCACGTCAGTCAGGGGATTATGTTGCTCATCGCATATTCTGCTGGCCTGGCTATCCCCTTCCTGCTGGCTGCTCTGGCGACCGATCGTTTTTTGCACTGGAGTAGCCGCATGAAACATCACTTGCAATGGGTGGAACGCATTTCCGGTGGGCTGCTGATCATTGTCGGGCTGATGATTTTTTTCGGTAGTTTCTCGAATATCTCAGCCCTGCTGATCGAATATGCCCCATGGCTGGCCAATATTGAAAGCCTGGTAGAATAAGCAAAGAGCGGTTTCAGAAGGCTTCAGAAATCAAAGCGGTATTCCATCAGTAATTCACCATTGCGGCGAAAGTTGGGGGTGAAAACACGGTTGCCACCCCAGTTGTCGTACTCGATGTTCAATGAGCCTGCCTGCCAGTTCCAGCGGCCAACGCCATAGACCCATTGCCAGCCATTGGGTCCCCGTAAATCCTTGTTAATGCCAAAGCGTACAAAGTAGCTTTTATAGCGAAGGTTACATAACCCACCGATATTGGGTGTTTTACCCACCATACGGGCGTTGATCGTTCCATCAATATAAGGCCTGATTGATTTGGGAAAGGGAATCCGGTAACCCAGGTTGAACTCGGCATTGCGAATATTGGTATTGCGGCCAAATTGTTGTGCTTTCCACTGATTAAACTCTATCATCAACCCGCCGGGATGCCAGTCGTTGTAACCTGCACCCCAGCTATACCCTGGATTGCGCCCCCAGGCAGGTATCCGCCCACTGATACTGCCACGCACATAAAAATAATCGAAGGGACTCCAGAACACACCTAAACCGATTTCCTGCTGTCGATCACCCATTTTCCATTTATTATAAACAGATGCCTGAACAGGGCGTGTGCTTGCGGCTTTCATGCCTTGATTTATTTGTTCGTTTTTCTGATGCTGCTGTGGTGTGGAAGATGGTAAGGGCAGCTTTTGGAATGGCACTGCACGCCCGCTTGCCCCCCTGCTAACAGGTAACGGCAGCACCCCGGAATTATGCGGTGTGTTTCCATGCTTAACTGCCAGCATATGCGCTTTGCTCTTCACCAGCCCGGGAGCTGAAGCAGGTGGTATTGATGATGTCTGAACTGCCCTTGTTTTACCTGCCAACTGACGCGCTTGATAGCTGCGCTGAGTTGGTAGTGGCGGCACGGCAGGCGGCGGTGTTTTTTTCGGCACTGAGGGAATCGGTTTGGCAGTCCCTGCTTGTTGGCGAAGAGCATCCAGCCATTGTTGCTGATAGGGATAATCCCTGCCTGGCTTGTCCGGGAAATCGTGTTGTGGGCCAGCATACATGGGTTCGGTAATATCATAGGGCGTGCGTCCTGTTTCAGGGTCAGGGAAACAACGCTGATCGACATAACGATAGAGAAAAGCAGCCTTGGCATTACCACTTAGTCCGTGGTGCCACAAAGGCTCAGGAATCAGACGGCCATCATCCTGTGTATCAAATCCCCATCGCCGCCAGCCCTGCTGATGCGCCGGTGAAGGCGTGCTTGCCATTCGACGCAGGCGTTGACCACCGCGCACAAACAAATCGCGACTGCGGTTGCGATAACGAATATCGCAGTATTGCCAGCTTAACACCGTCTGGCCAATCCGGTGGGCCAGCGAAGGCCAGCGATGTACAGCCGATGCCAGTTCGGCTAGCAAGGTATCCATGGTCGCGGCATACACAGCAGGCCGTTGGTTCTGGCAATACAAATCTTCACAGGGAACGCCAAAAACAGTGATGTTGGCATGTTTCAGGCGCTCCAGTACGCGACTGACTCCATCTTTTGAGGTTGCCAGATGCAGATCAATGGCCTGTTGCAAAAGCATGGATTGTTCTGTTCGCCGGTTCGCCCCTGTTCTATGCATATCCAGCGAAATGTTTTTAGTAGTGGCAAATGCAGCCCGATAAGCGACCACCGGTGTACTCACAAGTGTTTTTACCTGTTTTGGTCGTACAGTCCGAGCCTTCACAGACTTCTCCCTGCCTCCTGACCCCTGCCCTCTGCCCCTTGATCCCTGACCCCTGTGCTCCGGTCGCACATAGCGCCAACTGCGAACAGTCTTGCTAATATCCAGTGCCAGCGCCGGATAACGCCGCATCGCCCGTGCCAGTTCGGCCAGCAGATGCGCGGATGCCGTGCGCATGCGCTGATGCTCTGCCAGTTTACAATCGTCACGCTCGCAGCGCACCAGCGTTGCCTGCTGCAACGACAACACCAGTCTGCGCATCGTTTGCTGACTGAGTTCAGGTCTGGCTAACTGGCGGGCCATCTCCTCAAAAGATGCCGCGTCCAGAACTTCAGCATGCACCAGGGGTACGCATAACAGCCAGCAGGCCAGCCATAGTGCCAGCCAGATATGCGCACCCCGGCCATGCATCAGCCATGTGGTTCCTGAACCACCGGGGTCTGAAGCAGGGGGTTATGCTCCGGGATGCATTGCTGTGTCCGGGCTTCCCGGTCAAGGCTGGCCGGAAAATGAAAGGCCCTCGCCTCCGCAGATGCACTGAAGGTGCCCACCGCTTTATGCAACAGGCTTTCCAGAATAATACCATTGGTGTTTTCCGTCAGCGCCTTGTTGTAGCCCAGTCCTGTTTCATAAATGCCGGAATACCAGCCTTTATCTTCATCATACGCATAGGCCACGCTTTGATCCAGTTGCTGGCTATAGGCCTCATCCGGGAAAAGTTGTGCCAGCAACATGGCCGCCTTGGTGGAAATACTGCGCAATTCATGATGATCCACACCCGTGTCGGTAATGGTTTGCCACGGACTGCCGGCAACAAAAATAGTGTTATACAAAAACCACGGTTCACGGTCGATATGATCTTCGGAAACCGCCACAACATGACCAACCTTTTTGGCATGTGCTTTTTGCACTTCATAGATGTTATGAAACAACGGCGTGAATTCGGCATCGCCACCGGATTCCATTTGTTCCAGGGCATAGGATTCCGTTACCACATAGTTATAGGCACCATATTTCCGGGGATCGCGTTTGTCGTAGGCGATGGGAATACCGTCAATGGTCGTGTCAGCGCGGTATTCATTATTGTAAGTTGCTGACACCGACATATCAAAACCCAGTCGCTGGAAGATTTTGCCCGCATACTGTTCATAACCCAGGCGACCTTCCTGAAACACACGCATTTCATCCATGACCCGATCCTGATACAGGCCATACATCTGACCATTCTTCAGCAGATTACAGTAATTCCAGCGACTGATAACCTGTTCCGCCGATGCCCGCATTTGTGGAAAACGGCTGCTTAAGGTGCGCAAGGAGGAGATCAGGCGCGCCAGGTCGATCACCGAAACGCCGATGCCGTCAGGCGCTTCATTGTTGTTATAATCCACCATACGTCCGGTGATGGTGTTATAGGCCTTGTTTGGCGCAATACCGGCATATAACGGCATGCTGTTCAGCGTACCCAGCAGCGTCACCATACGGTCATTGAATTCCTTGGCATCAATCAGGCATAACTCGCGTGCGGCGACAGTGGCAAAAATGGCCGAGCCGGTATCCCACATGGTGGTGGAAGGATAATCCTGCGTGGCATTGACCAGGCCTGTGGATGGCTGATAATTGTTCTCAAAGTACCGCCAGGCAATACGCGCGCGTTGCAATTCCTCACTACTGAACTGCGCCGCCAGTTTGCATACAGGCTGACCAGCATTCTGCTGACAACAGCAGCGTTCTTCATCGTCATCATATGCAGGCCAGAGAATCGTCAGCAGCGCAATCAACAGCCCCAGTGCCAATCCCCACAATGGTGTATCGCGACGAATCCACGGTGTTTTCATCACTTCTGCCCTTTGCGCAGCAGTGCTGCCACCACTTTCTGCGGCTTGCCAAAATCAGCAGTATCACCGCGTTTCAGTCGCTTGACGGCATAATCCAGCGGCGACATCAGGGCATGCAGGGGATCCTTGTATTTTGGCCACATATCGCCTGCTTTCCATACTGCATCCTTGATTGCCGGCACTTCGGCGGCAGCGGCTGCCAGATCACCGGCATCATTGGCGGCAACAGCGCGCTGCAAACCTTCCAGCGCCTGTTGCAGCAGGGCACCTGCCTCGGCAGGCATGGTATCAGCCGGTGGTGCAGGCTGTTGTTCAGCTTTCGCCTGTTGCGCCGCTGGCCGCGCTTTTTGCTGACGTTCTGCCTTCTTCATCGCCAGATGTTGTTCATAGAGCATACGCTGCACATCGGCCTTAAGCTGATCGCCTTCACGCAACTGATGCTGAATCATTTTTAATTGCTGCACCTGCCAGATGTCGATCACCAGCAGGGCGACCAGACAGGTAGCGGCAATCAGGGCTATCATTCGGCTGTTCATTTGGCGTCTCCTTCGGGCAGGGTATCGTGAGCACAGAACAGGCTCTGACTATGATGTTTATCACATATTACCAGGAGTCTGTCGGACTTTGGCAATCGTCACGAGAAATAGCGGGATTGAGTCAAATATACGGCCTGTTGGCGGTAAGTAGCAGCGCTATTTAACAAAAAACAGGGCGAATATTTGGCCAATATCCGCTTTTTCGCAGTAGATTGATCAAGGTCCGACAGACTCCTGGGCATGAAACTGGCAAGTGATACACACGGCTTAATCAACACTGCCCCTGGTCGCTAGCGTCAACAGTGGGCCTTTGGCCTGATAGGCCAAAATTTCCAGAATAACGCCATTGGTATTACTGGTAATCGCTGTATTGATTTTGCCGCTTGCTTCGTAGCGACCGGAATACCAACCGCGTTCCTCATTAAGCAAATCCTTAACGTTATTACGCAGGGTCTGAGCATAATCTCCCTCAAACAACTCTCCCCACCCCATCGCCGCCTTGGTGGAAAGGCAACGAAAGGCGCTGGCATCATGGTAATCAGGATCAAAGGCGGCCCATGGCTCAAGATCGTTAAGCACACTGTAATACACAAACCAGGGTTTCTGATCAATATGATCTTCGGAGACTGCCGTCAAAATACCGGTACGCGCATACCGGTTCTGCTGCGCCAGCAACAACGAGCGTGCCAACGGCAGGGTAATGGCATTAAAACCAAACTCCACACCCTCCAGAATATAAGGTTCTGACAATACGGCGTTATGCGTCCCCTTATGTCCTCTTGGCAGGCGTGCATCGTAGGCAACGGGCTGACCTTCGACAGGAAGCACGGCAACACCCACGTCATAGCGCGCCGCCTTGGTCACATCCAGCCCCATAAACATCAGTGCTTTGGCTGCATATTGCTCATAACCAAAACGGCCTTCCTGGTAATAATCCAGACCACCATGTTTATTCACACTGCCGGTATAAAGCTGGCCGTTTTTCACCAGTTTTTCAAATGACCAGCGGTTGATCACCGCCTTCACCTTGCCCGCCAGTTGCGGATGCCGCCAGACGATGATCTGCATAGGCACGCCAAAACGGGCAATATCAATAGCCGACCAACCGACACCTGTTGCAGTTGGCTGATTGTTGTAATCCGTCATTTCCAGTGTCTGGGTATTATAGGCTTTATTGGGCAAATAACCGTGTACCAGCGGGATTTTAGCCAGCGAATCCAGCAGCGTGCCAACCCGCCAGTTGAGTTCATCCTCCTTGATGATGCCCAACTCACGAGCTGCCAGCGCGCCCATGAGATAAGAGCCAAGATCCCATAAAGTCGTGGATGGATAGCCATCAACCGAGTTGATCATGCCGGTTTCTTTCTGATAATTATTCTGGAAATATTTCCAGGCTGTGCGCGCCCAGTACTTTTCCATATCCGTCAGTTCGCGGGGGGCAGCTCTCAGTGGCGGTTGTTCATCCTCCACATGCAGAACTTCACTGAAATTATCAATCCATGCCTGAATAGGCCGGGGCATATGCCGCTCTGCCGTCCAGGCAATCCCCACAGCCAGCAATAGGCCAAGGATAAATGCCAGATGATGGCGCGCATAAAGCCATGCATATCTCATCCCTGTTCTCCTTCATGAAAAAACGCGGCACGAATAATAACCATCAATGCCAGACAGTTATTAAGCGCCCAGAATACATTGACGATATAGGCCGGCAGTTGCGGTTCAGCACCGGTATAGACATTCCAGCCCATCACCCCAATCCCCAGTAAACTAAGCACAACGATCAGCAACTGTGGCCACACCAGTGAAAGAAAGTTGCCTTGTTGCGAAACCTTGGGCGTTACATGAAAACGTATGGGTTGACGGCAAATCACCTCCCACATCGCCTGAATATTCTGCCAGAAAAAGGCAAGGTAGTACTGCTCGCCCCGCAAACTGGGAACCCCCCAGGTCACCACCATCAGGGCCAGCCGGTTAAGCACCAGAAAGGGCAGGATGTGAACATAAAAGGCGGCATCATAAGCCGCAACCGGCGCAATACCGGTGAAGAAAAAAATCAGCGGCGCGACGAGAAACAATACCACCCACAAGGGTGATAAATAGGAATAGATGGTAGCAGCATACATCAGCTTTTGCCGCCAGTTCATGCCAGGATAACGCCATGGTGGATCATGCGCTGCAATATCCAGGGTACCACCGGCATACTTGAAACGCTGAATTGTCCAGCTCAACAAATCCTGGGGTGAAAGCATTTTGCTGAGTACTTCAGGATGATAAACGGACTTCCAGTTGCGATCCTTATCGCCATGCAACAACATACCACTGTAAATATCCTCCGAGACGTGAAAGCGGTAGGGCATCAATGGTGTGCGTCGAGCAATTTCCTGCCGGGCTGTTTTGCCGAACAACTGACGCAGATGAAGATCGGGGATATTGCGTGCCAGATCATCCGATTTTTCCCGCGTTTCGCGCACCCAGTTTTTCAAAGCGCCCTGCATAATGGCTTCACGGCGATGAATACTGCCTGCACCACAACAAAATGATGCATTAACGGCATTACGGCGACGCAGAATAACATCGTAAAACAAACGCGGATCATTGCCCAACAGATCATGGCCGACGCGAATCGGGCCAAAAACGCGAGTCACGCCACGCCCCAGCCAATAGCCCGGTTTGCCAAGATGCCAGCGTTTTTGCAGGTATTGCGGCAGAGGAATGCCTTTGGGAAGATCAAAAAACCATTGTGGTGTTTGCACCCAGGCAACATCCGGATCGCGAAAATAACCCAGTGTATGTAGCAGAAATTCAGGCATGGGGCGCGTGTCTGCATCGAGAATCACCATCAGATCACCAAAGGTATGTTTCATGCCATGGCGAATATTCCCCGCCTTGAAGCCTTCGCTTTCCCGACGCGGGATGTAGTTGACCCATTCTTCCAGTGCAATCTGGCGCATGCGTTCACGGCAACCATCGTCCAGTACATGGATGCGGCAGCGCACTCCTTCCGGGATAATCACTTTTTTGGCATCCTGGATCGACAAGCGCACCAGCTCTTCTTCTTCGTTATACGTCGGCAGAAAAATATCCACCGTTAATGGCCGATCATGTACAGGTCGATCCGTGATATGGGACAAACGGGTGGGGATTTCACCACGCCGTACATCCCGGAGTTGCCACAGGTTGAAGGTGAACAACAAAGAGCCGATAAAGGCCATGGTTTCAGCCAGCGCCAAAGCGATAGAAAACCCCGGTGCATCCCAGTTTAATGATGCCGTCCAGCGCCAGGACAAATACCACAGACCGAGCAACATACTGGCAGTTGCCAGTACCTGATAAAGAAAATCCCGGCCTTCGGATATGGTCTGGGCAGGAGGCAGCTGGCGATGTTCAAAACGACGAAAATACCAGTTCATCATTATGGCCGGGAAATCCAGGATGCACTTAGCCGATGCGTTTGGTAACGTGTTTCCGGATGCATTCGTACCGTCTGGGCAACAGCAGGTAACACCGCTTCATGGTCATACATGGGGAAAAGCTGATCCAGATACAAATCACGCAATAACTGACAAATCGCCTCATTACAACCAAGCAAAGACAAAGCCACGCCACCACGCAATTGCTGGAACACATGCACCAGCGTAGCGATACCACTGGCATCCATCAGAGCAACATCGCGCATGTCGATAACCAGCCAGTCCAGTTGTTGCAAGCGCTCGCGGGGAAAATGCTCATCCCAAAACACATAAAGCTGTGTTGCCAACCGGGCATCCAGTGATTTACAGGCATAAGCCACCATCATGCCGCGACGTTGTTCAAGAATTTTAATATCAATCATAACCAGCTCAGTAATTGATCTCCAATAGAAAACAACCAGGAAAATTTCTGTGAGAAGTCGTATAAAAACAAAAACAGTCCGACATGCATCCAGTCAGGGTGACATTGTAACCAGCGATTAATGCGCTGTGCTGTGGTTAATTGATAAGGCATACTAAGCGCAATCATCATTCCACTGATACCACCAATCATCAGACCGGCCAACACATCACTGGGCCAATGAAAACCCAATGCGATACGCAGGACCAGGGGAATAAAGAGAATGCTCCCCACCGCCATGCTCATCAGTCGGCTAATGCGCCATACGCAACTTAGCAGCAATCCGATCACAATTGCATGATCACTGGGAAATGCCGTGGCAGGTGGAAAACTGGCCATCACTTCCTGCCATAGCTGCGGCGGCACGGGAATAGTCAGTAACCCTTCTACATGCAAGGGGCGGGGGCGCTCAATGGCGCGCTGCATCAATTGCGAACCAATAAACAACACAGGCATGGACATGATGGCCCCAATGGCCATATACCGTGCGTGAAGATTAAGAATTCCACCGGGACGTTTGGGCAACAAACCCGGTGATCCGACAAACCATAACCAGCACAACACCAAACTCATGATGATCCATGGCATACGATCCGTCGCAACCAGCGAAAAATAAAAATACGTCTGAGAACTTGCCAGGTGCTGGTTCAGCCAAAGCAGAATCAATGTATCCACGTTACTTGCTGCCACCAAACATAAAATGGAAACTGAACGTTAAAAATTGAAGGTCATTGCTCATATCAATCATCAGCAACAGCATCAGGGGATAAATCACCTGAGGAATATGAATGCTCAATTGTTCAATACCGTAGGTAAAACGCTGCATATGCCTTGATAGCAATACCAGCGCCCAACCGGTGACAGCACCAACAAATAAAGCCAATAATACATCGGAAGGCCATGCCAGATTAGCCATTAAATGCAGCCAGGCAATAAACAAGGAAAGCAAACAAAGCAATAAACCAGCCATGCGCGAAATAGCCAGCACAGCGACTGAAAAGGCCATCCAGGTCGCCATGGACGAAGGGGCAATAAACCATTGTAGATAGAATGCTTCCCAACCCTGATGAATCGTTTCCGTCGGATGAAAAAAGGCAGGTGGAGAACCGTGAAACCACCAGTCGCTCTGGATATGAACCAAAACATGACTAAATAATACTGCCATCATGACAACAATAGCCTGTTGGCGCAACATCCATCGACCATTTTCTTGATGAAACCACAACCACGTGGCGACCAGTGCAAACATCACATATTGGGTATGCTCAATCCATTGATTGATGGCGATCAGCACTGTAAAAACATCCTTTTTTATCGGAGGTGCAAAATATAGGCGCATATCCTATAGCGATATTGACAAAAGTCATTAGCGTCCGTCCGTTTGAAATTTATTCCATGTGTTGGGAAACACAACAAGGGAGACCATCATGAAATCATTCATCGTCGTATTGACTGTGCTTTTGCTGTGCAGCGGCGCTGCCTGGGCTGACCAGGCCGACAGGGAACTGGCGCTGACAGGCGACTGCCCGCGCTGCGATCTGACGGCAAAAGACCTTGAAAAAGCCAATCTGGCCGGCGCTGATTTATCTCGCGCTGTATTTCGCAAGGCCAAACTGAAAAAAGCCAAACTCGCAGGTTGCAATCTGACGGGTGCTGATCTTCGCCAGAGCGATTTAAGCCATGCTGATTTATCCGGCGCAGACCTCTTCGGTGCCAATCTCAGCGGCGCGAAAATCAAAAAAACCAATTTCACCAATGCCCGCCTGGCTGGTGCCATCTGGGTCGATGGTATCCCCTGCTCTGCCAGCGCCGCGCCCGGCCAGTGTCGTT